>DATNQN010000070.1 GCA_036703985.1 Leptolyngbyaceae cyanobacterium | reverse complement strand
TTTGTCCATTTCCATCACTCCGGTGGTGACTGCCCCTTGCATTTCTTTGACCATGTTTTCGATATCGAGAGTCGCCACGGCGGTTTGGTCGGCTAGTCGGCGAATTTCTCTGGCCACGACTGCAAATCCGGTGCCGTATTCTCCGGCTTTTTCGGCTTCGATGGCGGCGTTGAGAGAGAGTAAGTTAGTTTGGTCGGCGACTTTGGTAATGGTGGTGATGATGCTGTTGATGTTGTTGGCTTTTTCGCTAATCGTGCCTAGTTTGCCTGAGATGGTGCCGGTTGCTCCGGCTAGCATTCGCATGGTTTGTTCCATGTGGGCGAGGTCTTTTTGACTTTCGGTGGCTGATGATGCGGTGGCTTGGGAGGTGTAGCCTACTTCATCCATTGTTTTGAGTAGTTGCTGGGAGGTGGCGGCGATTTCTTTGGCGGTGGCGGCGACTTGGTTGGTGGAGGCGGCTTGTTCGGTGACGGTTGCTTCTAGTTGTTTGCCTGATGCGGCGATTTGAGTGGTCGATGTGGTGATTTGGATGCCTGATTTTTGTACTTGTTGGATTAATCCGTTCAAGTTTTTCGTCATGTTATGGAATGCCGTTTGTAGGTGTCCTACCTCGTCTTGAATATCCGATGGTTCAACTTGGCTGGTCAGGTCTCCTTTGGAAATTTTTTGCGCTACCCCAACCACGCCAGCAATTTTTGCTCCCAATGGTTTGACAATAGTATTACTAAAGTAAATTCCTAACACCACAGAACTAACAGGCCCAATTATCAGACCTATCAAAATCCAAAAACTACTGTTAGCTGCATCTTTTTGCGCTATTTCATAAGTTTTCTCTCCGAGTTCTTCATTATATTTAATATCTCTCATCAGTACTTCGGTAGCGGCTTGAAAAGCAGGAGTATTTTTCTCTGATTGTTCGACCAGTCTCCGGAAGTTTTTGATGGCCTCTTGAACTTTTGCCATTTCGGGAGAATTTGCATTGCCCGTTCGGTACAAGTCACCTTCTCTATCAAAAGGATTGAGAATACCCAAACTTTCAAATTCTTGATTAATTTTCATTAAATTTTCGTGAGCTTGCTTCCATTCAGCAACAGCAGGTTTTAGCTGTTCGTAAATCTGCTGTTCTTGGTTGTCTTTGGGTAATGTATTGTAGATTTTTAATCCTTCGTTAATCTGCTCCCATGCGTTTTTAATTTTGTTAATTTCGTTTTCCCTTTGAGACTTATTTAAATTAACATTCATTAACGCCGCTTCTGATGATTTGACTTGTGTTTTTCCCTCATTTATCTTCCACAATGATAGTACGCTGGGCAGACTATTATTAGCAATTGTATTCAGATTGCGGTTCATCTTTATATTGGTAGTCCAACCAATTAAAGCTACTACTAAAGTGATTAAGCCAACAAAAATGAACCCGCTAATTAATTTGGCTTGCAAAGATTGATTTTTTAACATGATTGTTTCCTTTTATTAATTTTAGGTAACCAACTATAAAGTTAGACTAATTTTTGCAGTCGTTGAATTCTTTGTCGCAAAACGGCAGCTTTAGCCATTTCTCCATGTTGTTCTTTGAGTAAAGCTAGATGTAACAGTGCTTCATAATGATTTGGCTCTAGGTAGATGGCTTTTTGAAAACATTGTTCTGCTTTTATTTCTTGTCCGTTGGCTTGATAAATTTCTCCCAATAACAGGTAAGCTTCCACATGGGTAGAGTTTTGTTTGAGATAAGCTTCGCATTGAGTAGCCGCTTCACTTAAATTTCCCCCATCTGCCAAACTGCGAATATTTTCTAATGGGATAGTGTTGGTAAAAATTGCATTGGCTGGAATTGAACGATTTAATTGGCGGTCACTCACTACGGGTTTTGGTTGAGAATAATTCTTCTGTTGGTCTATTTTATGGTTGATTGGGAAAGGTTTAGAAGACTTGCTAAATAAATTTTGTTTCTCTTTAGTTCGATTGCTTAATAAATTAGGTTTCGGAGTTGGAGTATGATAATTATTTTTTGGTTCTAATACAAATCCAAAATTTGATTCTTTTTTTTGCTTTTCTGCTTGCTTTTTGTCTAGCTTGCGGTAAGCAAATGCCATTGGATGTCTTACAGATTCATATCCATATTCTATGATTTCTGATGTTTCAGAATATCCTAAAAATAACAATCCATTATCAGTTAAAAGATTGTTCAATTTATTTATACTTTGCTGCCTAGAAGTAGCGTCGAAGTAAATTAAAACATTACGACAGAAGATCGCGTCATATTTATTTTGATTTGCCAATAAATTAGGGTCTACTAAATTACCGTGCATAAACTTTACTTGTTTTTTTACCAAATCGCTTAATTGATACTCTTCTCCTATTTGAGTAAAATACCGATCGCGAAATGGCAGATGTTGTAACCGAAAAGAATTACGGCCATAGATGCCTTCTTTTGCTTTTTGGAGAGATTTTTTGCTAATATCAATTGCATCAATCGAAAACTGATTTGTACTCAATCCAGCATCGAAAAGAGCCATCGCAATTGAGTAAGGTTCCTCACCTGAAGAACAAGGTATGCTTAATAAACGTAGTGGTCGATAACCGTAGTTTACCAACCACTCAGACCTGACGTAATGTGCGAGAAAGTTAAAAGGTTCGATATCCCGAAAAAACCAAGTTTCCGGGACAATAACTTCTTCAATAAGCTCTTCTAATTCTGGAGGCGATGTTTGCAAAAATTTCAGGTAAGCTTCTATGTTATGACAGTTAGAAGCTAACCTGCGCCGTTCTAATACTCTGCTAATTTCTTGGGAGCCAATTATGTTAACATCTAACCCTATTTTATTTTTTAGCAGTGTCTCAATTACTTGCTGGGACATTATCCTTCTCCTGCTTTTAATAAATATTGATGTTGCGAATCTGATAATAAATACTCTAATCGGATATGCTGGATCATACCTTTTTCATCCATAATAATCCCTCCTAAATAAGGATAAGGCTTATCAGCCTGTGTTCCGTTGTCTACCCAAATGGTATCCGGTTTATTTAATGTTTCTGTCACCCGTTCTGCCATTAATCCAAAGCAACGCCTGCTGTTGTCTTTAGCTACGTAATTAACCATAATAATTCGAGTACTCAAGTGAGACCGACTGGGTTTTCCTTGGATTAAATGGCAGAGGTCGATCACCGGTACTATTCCACCTCTATAGTTAAATAATCCTGCGACGTAATCTGGTGCGTGATGAATTTTTCTCAAAATTACTCTGGGAATTACTTCAACGACTTGAGAACTATCCAGCGCATACAGGTCATCACCCACATAAAAAAGTAGCATTAACATCGTTATTTTACCCAAAAGTCCTATCAATTATCAGATTTAATGGTTTCCGTTCGGTTGGCAATTCGCCAAGTGCAAATAAAAAGCTATGAAATCCTAACAATATCTTTTTTTTAAGTTTTGCTTTTATTGGTTTTCGTTATTTTCTGGAATCAAGACGCAACCAGCCGTTTTAGCGCAAAATCACCTGAGAATTAAAAACTGGGTTTCCCATCCAGAAAAATGTCTCTTTTACTCAACCTCCTCAATTAAATTAGTTTTGGTAGTTTGTATGAAATCTCACGTCTACTATCTAGACGCTTTACCTAAGATTAACTCTCAGATAGATGTTACCAAATTTTGGGGATTAAATTAATTATTTTTAAATTGTAAATGAAGTTTTGGTTATGTCGAACGCGGGGATCGATTTATTCATTGATTTTGGCTAAATCGTTAGTGTATTTACATCGTGTCACTTTAAGCATAATTACAGAATGTCAATAAAAAGTAAGAAAAGTAGGAAAGGTAAGAAAAGTAGGAATTATCAATTAAAAACAGCGTTAAGTAAGGGAAAGAGGCATCGGAGAACGCTATAATATTAGTACATTACATAATGTAAAGAACTATAAAAGTAAAATTAATTAATCAAAGAAGTATTTGTGTAAGTTGTTATTTGACTCCTGGTTACTAGTTACTAGCGGAGTTAATACATACTTTTATAATTAGTTAACGTGTTTTTTAATTAAACATTTAATGCCTAGATAAAACTCGTCAAGTTCTATTTTACCCGCTCTGGGAAGGCAACAAACGCTACCAGTTAAAATGGAGTAAATTATTTTAAGAAGGGCAGGTATAAGGCTGTAGGCAGTTTTCATGAAAGATCGCACCCCACACAATTATGAAAGTACTACTTGTGAACTACCTACACTAACTCGAAGCGAGTATAGTGTAGGCTTCTGACATCGCAGGGGAATGCCTTAGAACGGACTTGCGTCCCAACTTTGGTCTTACTTCCCCTCCGTCAGCAGAGACGGCTGTTCCATCCGTCTTTAGCATTCTGATACCTTCTGCTCTAATGTTTGTTGCTGCGTTACCATCTCTGTCGTGACGAGCGCCGCAACTAGGACAAGCCCACTCCCTAATATCAAGCGACAACTTATCAATTTGGTAATAACAATTAGAGCAAAGCTTGGAGCTGGGGAACCAACGGTCAATCTCAACCAACTTACCACCTTTTTTCTCTAGCTTGTAAGCTAGGAAATTGACAAAGATTCCCCATCCAACATCAGATATTGCTTTAGCTAAATTTTGGTGGCGTACCATGCCTTTGACATTAAGATTCTCTACTACGACAACTTGGTTTTCATTGACGAGCTTTCGTGAAAGCTTATGTAGAAAATCCTGACGGGATGTAGTTACCCGTTCGTACACTTTAGCTACAGTCTTTTTAGCTTTGTTTCTTGAATTGCTGCCTTTCTGTTTTTTGGCTAGTTTCTGTTGCTTGCGTTTGAAGTTTTTTTCATGCTTGGTTAAGTGCTTGGGATTGTCATATTTAGAAACTTTTTTACCATCACTGGCGATCGCAAAATGAGTCAACCCTAAGTCAATCCCAATCACCTTGCCATCAGTCGAAACTGTTGGATTTTCACCCTCAACAGAAGTCAGTATTGATGCAAAGTATTTACCTGATGGGTCTAAACTGACTGTTACGGTCTTGATTGTTCCTTCTATTTTCCTGTGTAACTTCGCTTTAACTTTGCCAACCTTGCCAGGAAATTGAACAAAACCATCAAGCACTTTCACGTTTTGAGGATACTGAATTGACTGCTTACCATGTCTTGATTTGTAACGAGGGAATCTAGCACGACCTGCAAAAAAGTTCTTGTAGGCAGTCGTTAGATTGAGTGTCGTTGCTTGTAGAACTTGGCTGTAGCATTCAGATAACCAGGAAGTCTTTTCTGATGCCTTGAGTTTTGGCAGGAATGTATTAAGCGCTGACTGGCCAAGGCTTTTTCCAGTCTCTTTGTAAGTCTCAATCGACTTATTTAGAGCATAGTTCCACCACCAGCGACTACAACCAAAATGTTGAGCTAGTAGTGTTCGTTGCTCTAGTGTTGGGTAAAGTCTAACCTTGACCGCTTTGTGCAGCATTTCAAGACCTCCTTACTGCATTATACATAAAACAGTAAAGACATTAGGAAGACTTGGAAATTTCCGTTCCTCCAATTTCCCGCCTTTCATCCCGCCGCTAAATCGAAGCGATTTAGCGGCGGGATGAAAGGCGAATCAGTTAAGTCAGGAGATGGGAGGCAAGAGGATTTCTGTAAAGCTTACTTTCGCGTAACTTTCTACTGAGAATTAGCTATTGACCCTTTTTCCTTTTCATCTTTGCCCAAAAAAGTTGCTCGTCCCGGTGCGAGACTGATAGCCTAAAATGCAGTCCCTTTTACCACCCCTTAAAACAGATGTTTGACGGATTTTGGCAGAACGTATCCCGCTACGGTACTTACTTCGTTACCGTGATCCTGGGGATATTTTTCTTTTTGTTTGGTTGGTTAGCGCCCTTATTTAAACGCCCGGTGACCGCGATCGCGCTAATCGGTTTCTTTATTGCAGGCTTAACTTTTGTTACCCTTACCCTACGGGCGATGCTGGGCTTGAGCGCGATTTAGTTACGATTGGAAGAAGGATTGCTAATACTGCCTTTTGAGGCAGCTTGATTATTATGGCTACAGATCGTCGTGTATCTCGCGTTGCTGCCTTAATTCAACGGGAAGTCAGCCAACTGCTACTTAACGGCATTAAAGATGACCGAGTGGGCGCTGGTATGGTTAGCGTAACTGATGTGAATGTTTCTGGTGACCTCCAACACGCCAAAATCTTCGTCAGCATATATGGCAGCGAAGAGGCAAAAGCAGAAACAATGGCTGGGTTAAAAGCTGCTACGGGCTACGTTCGGAAAGAATTAGGTCACCGGGTACGGCTGCGTCGTACCCCGGAAGTAGTTTTTGTGGAAGATAAGTCGTTAGAAAGGGGCGATCGCATTTTATCCCTACTCAACCGAATCAGCGAAGATCGTCACAATGGTAATTTAGGAGAGGAGGAAGACGACCAAGACTATATCGTATCGGCGCAGGAAGAGGAAAAAGATTGAATTCTCCTAAATTACCGGATTTAAATACTCTTTCCCTGGCAGAACAGGTAGCCCAGATGGTGGTAGTCCGCGCCTCTGGCTACCTGTTCGATCATCAAATCAAGTATCCCCAATGGGAACCACCCGCCGCCAAACTTCAGCATCTAATCGGCAATTTAGGTGTGGGCGGCGTGATTTTGTTGGGGGGTAGTGGGGCGGAGTTGGCTTTGCGATCGCAACAATTGCAAAATTGGGCCAAAATCCCCCTATTAGTCGCTGCCGATATCGAAGAAGGCGTCGGACAGCGCTTTTCCGGCGCGACTTGGTTTCCTCCGCCAATGGCACTCAGCGCCATTGCCCAAAAAGATCTCTCTCTCGCCCAGCAATATGCCGAGAAAATGGGCGCAGTTACCGCTTCCGAAGCACTCGCCATCGGCATTAACTGGTTACTCGCACCAATTGTCGATGTCAATAACAATCCCGATAACCCGGTTATCAACATCCGCGCCTTTGGCGAAACGCCCCACCTAGTCAGCCAACTGACATCTGCTTTTATTCGCGGTGCCCAAAATTATCCCGTCCTCACCACCGCCAAACATTTTCCCGGACACGGCGATACGGCAGTCGATTCTCACTTAGAATTACCCGTAATTCCCCATTCGTCTGGTAGATTGGCTGAAATCGAACTTCTCCCTTTTATTAGCGCCATTTCTGCGGGACTAGATGCAGTAATGACTGCCCATTTGTCGATCCCCAGTTGGGATGACAAATTGCCAGCTACTTTATCTCCATCCATTTTGACCGGGCGGTTGCGGGAAAATCTCGGCTTTACAGGTTTAATCGTTACCGATGCTTTGGTGATGGGGGCGATTACCAAAGATTACGGTGCCAACGAAGCGGCTGTTTTAGCGGTAGAAGCTGGTGCTGATATTCTACTGATGCCGGTCGATGCAGAAGGGGCAATTCAAGCTGTTTGCGATGCAGTCAACTCCGGACGGATTTCTCCCCACAGAATTCGCGCTTCCCTAGAACGAATTTGGCAAGCTAAAAGTAAGGTATTTGCCTCACCCAATAAGCAGAGTGAAGGGGTAGGAGAAAATTCACTGCCTCGCTTTTACCAACTCGCACGACCGGAGGCACTCACCGCAGCTGCCGATATCCTTCAGGAAAGTACCGAAGTATTCGGTCAAGTGCCTTTACAAATTGAAAATTTGTCTAATTTACGTAACTTAATTGTGGTTGACAGTCTGCTAGATTGTAAATTCCTCGATCGCGTATCTCCGGCGGTCGCGATTCCCCAGCAGTTGGGTTACTCTTTGCAGTTGTCCGATCTCCACACGCCGATGCCCAAGGGAAGCGATCGCCTGCAACCCACCTTACTGCAATTGTTTATTCGAGGCAATCCTTTCCGAGGTAGCGCCGGACTCAATCAGATAGCCCGTGAATGGTTTGAAAAATTATTAGCGACCGACGAATTGCAAGCCTTGGTGCTTTACGGCAGTCCTTATATGAAACAACCTTTCTTAGAGGTTCTCCCCCCAAGCATTCCTTGTGTTTATTCTTATGGCCAAATACCAGAATCTCAAAGGATAGCACTAAAACTTTTGTTTAATATGTAAATTTTAGATTTGCTTTACATTTAAGCTTAAATTTGGCAATCCTGCGGAAGAAGGATGACTAGTTTTGATGCTTGTGTAGAGTAATTTTTCTTTTGCGATCGTCATTTTAAAATGACGATCGAGAGAGAAAATTTTTGATTAACAAAACATCTATCCACAGTAAGATGAATATAGCATAGGTAGCTTTCTATTGCATCTTTTCGCCAATTTCCATGACAAATTTGCATCGGAAAAATCACGCTTTATTTGGCTTCTTAACTTGGCTTAACTACCTGATTACCCGAGCTTTACCTGTTCCTAAACAATCTCCCATAAGATCTTCAGCCGAGGAACAATCGGGCATCTAACGAAAAATAGCCACCGGAAAATTGTCAATATTTGATGACTTTTGAAACATTTGTTAATATAACAGAAGAGCAGATAGCGTAAAAATGAAAAGAGTTTAGTATATTGAGTTACAAACTATCTACTCTCTAGACAATTTCTAGTCCTTTTAGTTTAAAAGTCCATTCAGTGAGCACAAACATGGTATCTACTCAATTTTCTACTCCCTCAGTTCAATACTCTCTAGCAGTCATCCAAGAAGAAGCCCGCCGGCTAGTACACAAAGGTGTTGTCAGCCGCCAGCAACCAATCTATACCCTTTGCCAATACATTCCCGCCCGCGAATGGGCTTGGGTAGAGTGCGAACTAGAAAAAAACAGCTATTTACTGAGAGACCGCATCGGTGACTTGATGGGTCACGAAGAATGGGAGAACGACTAAAGCCAATCTCTTAGCATCTAAAAATCGTATTTTTGCAATTTTTGTTTTTTAAGACAGCATAGATAAATCTCAAAGGGGGCTTTAGAATCAGCAAAATCTTAGCTAATCCGTCTTTGTCTTTATTAAATGAAATTTAATTCCCCGTCAGCCTGAAAGGATATTGGCGGGGAATTCTGCTATGTTAGCGTTAAAACTTTTGACTTCCTAAATTAAGGTTGGCTATTTTGCTGACGAAGGCTTTCTAACTCTGCCCTCATTGCAGCAATTTGCGCGGTTAATTCCTGTAACTCTTGGTGTACCTGAGGAGTCGCCACTGGGTTAGGTGTAGGGGCGCTACTTTCAGATGTATCGGTTGTCGTAGCAGTCGGTGTCGATTGGTTTTGTTGCTTCAAAAGAGAATCAACGAAATTACGAGCTTCCTTTTCTGTCGCTTCCCCTTTTTCTTCCCACTCCTCTGTCAGTTGATTAAACTCGGATTTCATCAACTTAGAAAAAGTTTCTTCTCTTTTTTGAGAGTCTTGGATGCTTTCGATCAGATTAGTTGTAGCGCCTAGAGAGACGCGAAATCCTTTTTGGAGTAATTGAATTACGTTATCAGAGTTCATCGGGAATTTGAGCTAACACTACGCAGTGCCAAAATTCTAGCCAAGGATATGGAAGCCGCAATAATGCCGTTCCATCTGCTAAAGAGCAATTCGTATATAGTTTACAGGATCGAAATCTAAAATTCCTGTTTAGACCCAATTTTTTTAGATTTTCTACCGCGTCGGTTATTTAAAGATACACAGACGCGGTGGACAATCGTTTTTCAACCAACTTGTTCTAGATACAGGTTGACATCTTCGATGACGCGAGTGAGTTCTGCCTCTGTTGATAAGCGAATTCGTTCGTCTCGCAGAGTAATTAAAACTTTGGCAGCAAAGGGAGTGGGCCAGATGTTCGGGTTGCAGAATATTTCTAAAAATACATCCCCGGCGTACTGGTACTCTACAGGTTTCTGGGGGCTGGGTTTGCTAACACCACCTGTGGTTTGAGTGCTGGCTGTTTTTAGCTTTGCTGTTAATTCATCCAGAGCGGCTTTTAAACTTCGCGCTGCTTCTGGAGTAAAGCTAAAGGAAACAGAACCTTCTCCTAAGTTGAGTTTAAGTTGTGTAGAAGACATTGGTAATTAATCTTAACATCCTTCTGTTAATGCTAAAAGATTCGGTTATTTTAAGATAGTAGTTGATAAAAAAGCCAAGTGATGCAGATACTTTTAATTAAAAAAAAATCTCAACAACCCAAATATTTTTTTGATATTAAATATAGCTAAGATCTTTATATGGCAAGTTCTTCAGTTAATTATTACTGTATTTAGATTTAAAATAGATGGGTGAGAATTTAATTGTGAAGAATCGCTATCATGGTTGCAGATAACCGCGCCCAAGTACAAAAAGTGTTGGTCATTACCTTGTTACTAAATATATTAGTAATGGCTATTAAAGCTGTAGTGGGTTGGTGGACTGGTTCCTTGAGTTTGATGGCAGATGCTTTACATAGCGTTACGGATAGCGCTAATAATATTTTGGGATTAGTTGCGAGTCGTTTAGCTTCTCCAGAACCCGATCGCGATCACCCATACGGACACCAAAAGTTTGATGCTTTGGGGGCTTTGGGTATTGCTGCCTTTTTGGGAGTGGCTTGTTTTGAAATTTTACAAGGTGCGATCGAACGAGCCATCCAAGGTTTTCAACATGGTTTGACACCAGTGAAAATCTCACCTCTAGAACTATGGATATTGCTGATCGTGCTGGGGATCAATATTTTTGTTACCTTTTA
This sequence comes from Leptolyngbyaceae cyanobacterium, assembly GCA_036703985.1. GTDB lineage: Bacteria > Cyanobacteriota > Cyanobacteriia > Cyanobacteriales > Aerosakkonemataceae > DATNQN01. The sequence goes on along the minus strand of DATNQN010000070.1, from coordinate 140,383 downwards.
CGAACGTGGTGTAGGTTTGCGAGTGGGTAGCCCGATTTTGATTGCCGATGCCCAGCATACAATGAGCGATGTTTGGGTGACGATTACGGTGATTTTCGGGTTGATCGGCGTGTGGCAAGGTCGGGTGTTAAATTTACCGATTTTACAGTGGTTGGATGTAATATTATCTTTTCCGGTAGCTTTGTTGGTATTTAAAAGCGGTTGGTCTGTTTTGAAAGATAATTTACCTTGGTTGGTCGATGAAATGGCGATCGCGCCAGAAGCAATTCATGCTATTGCCATGCAAGTACCGGGAGTAATGAACTGTCACGATATTGCTTCGAGAGGAGTGGTAGGGCGGCAGGCATTTATTGAAATGCACGCGATCGTCGATGCGCTCGATGTAGAAACTGCTCACAGAATTACCGAAGAAGTGGAAACTCGTTTACAAGAGCGCTTCAGTCCGGTCAGAGTAATTATTCACGTTGAACCGCCTGCTTACAAATCCGATCGCATAACTTTTGATGGATGATTTCCACAGAAACGCTTAGTTTTCCACAGAATTTAGATAAGTTTTCCACAAAAAGTTAAGACATCATCATTCTAGTTAACCCACTCTCTATCCGGAAAAACTTTTGCCATACTCATCCAGATCTTGCCTTGTAGCTGCTTCAGGGGAAGATTATTTTCATATACTGATACCTGGATTTCATCCTATCTATTTCTCAAATAGTGAATGCCGTTAAAGGTGTTTCAAGCCGTAGATATGGTCAAGCAGGATTTGTGAAACCGGATGGGATAAGATGCTTTATGGTCGCTAGTTACTTTGTTTCTTCTGTTGGTGGTGCGCCATTAGAAGTGTTAAAAACCTGTATCCAAAACCAGGAAAAGCCGTCTTTGCTCCGCTCAAGGACGGGGTTTTAGACCCAGTTCTTAGATAAAATCGGTTGCCGTAATTGAGGAAAATAACAAGTAGGATGGCAGGGATAAACGCAAATGGGCAGGGCGGTTTTTAAAAGCGAGTAAAACAGTTGTATATCAAGCACTTTAACTAAACCCGCCCCTACAAATCTACCTTCGTTTTTTCACATTTACCTACTTACGTTATGAGTTTTGAAACGAAAAGTATTTTTCTAATTTCAAAACTCATAACTAGAAACTTCACCCTATTCCCATTCTATGGTTCCTGGTGGTTTTGAGGTAACATCGTATACCACTCTGTTCACCCCTGGCACTTCATTGACGATGCGAGTCGAAATCGTTTCCAACAAATCATAAGGAACTCGCGCCCAGTCAGCCGTCATGCCATCTTCGCTAGACACGAAACGCAGCACGATCGGATAAGCGTAAGTACGCTGGTCGCCCATTACACCTACGCTACGGATCGGCAACAGTACGGCAAAAGCTTGCCATAACTGGTGGTACATTCCCTGGCGATTAATTTCTTGGCGAACGATCAAGTCGGCATCGCGCAGGATATCCAAGCGTTCTGCCGTCACTTCTCCCAAGATGCGAATGGCCAATCCCGGGCCGGGGAAAGGTTGCCGTTGAACGATTTCCTCTGGTAAGCCGATCGAACGACCTACTTTTCGTACCTCATCCTTAAATAGTTTCCGCAGCGGTTCGATCAGTTTAAAGCGCAAATCCTTTGGCAAACCACCGACATTATGATGGCTCTTAATTTTCACCGCCACCCGTTCGCCAGTTTGGGGATCGACATTCGTATCGGCAGATTCGATCACGTCTGGGTAGAGAGTACCTTGGGCAAGATAATCAAACGGGCCAAGGCGTTTCGATTCTTCTTCAAAAACGCGAATAAATTCGTGACCGATCCGGCGACGTTTTTCTTCTGGATCGGTAACGCCAGCGATCGCGTTTAAGAAGCGCTCTCTAGCATTGACGTATTCCACCGGAATGTGGAATTGCTCTTGAAATAATTTCACCAACCGTTCTGGCTCGTATTTCCGCATAAAGCCTTGGTCGATGAACATACAAGTCAATCGATCGCCGATCGCTTTATACAACAAAAAAGCGAGGGTTGAAGAATCTACACCGCCAGAAAGAGCCAATAATACCCGTTTATCACCTACTTTGGCTCGAATTTCTCGTACTGCTTCTTCTACAAAAGCCGCAGTCGTCCAAGTCGGTTCGCAATCGCAGATGTGGTAAACAAAGTTGCGAATCAAAGCCAAGCCACCGACGGAATGCACTACTTCTGGGTGAAATTGTACGCCATACAACTTTTTCTCGTGATCTGCGATCGCCGCACAAGGAGTATTTGCCGTGTGAGCGAGAATTTCAAATCCGGCTGGCAAAATATGACAAGAATCCCCGTGACTCATCCACATGGTCGAGCCATCTTCCACATTAGTCAACAAATCCGTCGGATCGTCGATCGATAACGATGCTTTGCCGTATTCGCCCCGTTCGGCTCGCACTACTTCCCCACCTAGCTGCTGCACCATGAGCTGCATACCGTAGCAAACACCCAAAACGGGAATACCCATTTCCCAAATTTGCGCGTCGCACTGGGGCGCACCCGAATCGTAAACCGAGTTGGGGCCACCGGAAAGAATAATACCTTTCGGATTAAGCTGCCTGAGTTGTTCGATACTGGTGCGATAGGAAAGCACTTCGGAATAAACTTGCGTCTCGCGAATCCGGCGAGCAATTAACTCGGAATACTGGGAGCCGAAATCCAGAATCACGATCATCTGGCGATTTAGCTCGGTAAAAGATTCGGTAGGTTGCTGTTGAGAAGTCTGGAGTGTCACTGATATTTCCAAAAGACAAAGAGTAAGAATGTCCGAGTATATATATATTTATTTATACTCCAATGGGCCGAGCCGTTGATTGGCGAAGTGTCATTTGTGATTTGTCATTAGTCATTTGTGATTTGTCTTTTGAAAAGTTAGCGATCGTTAACGCATCGCTCACGATGGAATTTAACTTAATTGGCTTAATAAAGCCTCGCCCTGTTTGCTTTTGACGATAATTTGGCGCTTACCATCAAACAGAAGCGATCCGACCTCAACTTCTCGCTCTGTAAAAGTACGGATATAAGCTTGAGAGCGATTGTCGATCGTCTGAGCTAAAGCACTATAAACCAAATTCACCCAATTACTGCCGCTTTTGCCATCTAAATCTCGCAAGTATTGTAAAGCCGCCTCAGCAGTAGAACTAGCAAATATATTTTGTAATTCCGCGATCGGCAAACCTACCTTGACACACTGAGCCGTCAAAATTTCCAGCCGTCCATCAGCCAAGTGGTGATGAGTATGAAAAATTCCCCCTGCCACTTTAATTAGTTTACCGTGATAGCCAAATAACAAAATTCTTTTCACACCTTGTAAAGCTGCTTCTACTAACATTGGCCCCAACCAATTAGCAGTTTTTAGCAATAAATTGGATGAAATGCCCATTTGACGAGCTAAGTCTAAACCGTTTTCTCCCACGCAAAAGATGAGGGGGTGGGGAAATGGGGGGAATTTTCGATCGACTACCTCCTCTTCTCTCCCGCTCTGATTAACCTTTTCTCTTAATTCTCGTAAAGCCGCATCTAATTGACCGGGAGCGCTTAAAGGTTGAGAAATACCAGTAGTACCGAGTAGAGAAAGCCCTTCTACAATTCCAAAAGCGGCGTTAGAGGTGCGTTGTGCTAGCTGACGACCTTCTGGCAAAATAATTTTGACGCGAATTTTTTCTCCCGGTGCTAGTAAAGGTTCTAAGTTTGCTCGAAAAAGTGTTTGGGCGTAACTATAAATAGCCGCTTTTCCACCTTCTGCGTGTCGCCCAATTCCCTCACCACCCTCAAGCAGAATACTTTCACTGCTTGAGAGATCGTTGCCAGTCAACTCCACCATCGCCCAGATGGGGGTATGGCGAGTTAAATCGAGATTGTCACCGGGATCGCTGCGGGTAATGGCTAAAGCTTCGTTTTCTTTTAGTCCGGCTACTTGTTCGATCGCAATTTCGACAATTTGGTTAGGTTCGATTAAATTTACCGATACAGATGCGATGGGCTGACGTTGCTTTAACCATTGCAGTGCTGCTAAAGCGCTAGCACAAGCAAATACCGGCAACGTGTATCCAAAACGAGGTTGAGAAAAAACCATGATAAAGGGTGATGTATGAAGGATAAAGTGGGAAGGATACTAAGATCGAGGATCGAAATTCAGTAATTCCCCTTTTTATTCTTGCTCCAACCTTTTATCTCCCATTTTCCCTACCTAATTAGCCTATGTGATTTAAATCATAGGTTGAATGTGACCGATCGCAAACCAAATCTCTTAATTTTGCTTCACTCTATAAGAGTAAGGTCGCAAGGTCGGCTTGACCTGAATTTATGCCTGTAAACAAGAAATTGCCGACCACCTTGGATAAAATGCCAAAGAGAACCCTAAATTAGTTAACTAGATTTGACTAGGTTTAGCTAAGTTTCTCAGAGCAGTTATAATTTCGAGGCACTCACCTTTATTTTGCATCTCCTTTACCGCGTCCTGGAGCTTCCTATGGAACCCCTCATGGACTTAATGTCTAATTTCCCGAATTTAGTCCGCTCAGTAGAAACTGGACGACCTCGTACAGTTGTCCTCAGACCAAATGGTTGCCTTGATAGCACCAGCAGTCCAGCTTTTACAAAAGCATTAGAGCAAGCGCTGGAACTAACCACCGATACTGTAGTTGTCGATCTGTTATGGGTAGACAACGTACAAGAGGATGGAGTTAAATGTTTGATTGCTGGATTGAGACGAGCCGCAGCTTTGGGTAAAACGCTCTCTTTGCGGTTTATGGATGTAGCGACTCAAGCCGCTGTGGAAGCTGCGGTAGCCCATCAATACGTATGATGAAACATCCCTCATTTTACAGTTCTTTATATTCTGTTCTACCTGGCGGTTGGAAGTTTTGGCGATCGAAAAACGAGAAAAGGAAACAGCCCGTATAGTAACAGTAAGCATTTTCATCGTTTGTGAACAGGTGTCGATCGTACCGCTCTTTTAGTGCTAGCCGTTTATTACATTCTAGCCTCATCTATATCAATAGATGAGGCTAAAAGTTTTCATGAATAGGTTGATAATTCTTTGGCTTTATTTACTGCTAGATTAATTAAATTTTCCGTTAAAGAATGACTCAGATCTGCCAAATCTTTATATTGGTAGGTTTCTAATATCCAGGGATATTTCTGTAAATCTTTCAATATCGGAATATCCTTGGCGTTTGCTTGTAATAATGGCTGTACTGGCACTCGTTTTAATTGAGAAAAAAGCTCCTCTAATTGTTCGCCAATGTTTTTAACATCGGTAAGATCGACGATGGTGAATCGAGCCATTTTAGCCAAGCAAGAAATAGTTTCTGTTAAATCAGATTGAACAGGTTTATTTAAATCAAATACTATTGGTAAGTAGGCGCGAAAATGAAGCTTATTTCGGATCGTAGCTAAGATATCTTGCCGCTCTGGAGAATTAAAATTACCTAGTATTAGTACTATTTCCGAATCACCATCGAGGGTTTGGCGGATTTTTTTATGATTGAGTAACAAATAAACGAACTGTGCGATTTCTAGATTATCTACGCTAATATCATTAGTACCGATCGCTCTGGGGTCTGTTATTTGCGTAGGATTTGCGATCGCCAAATTCGACTGATTTGCTGCCAACAGATTTAATTCCCAACAAGAGATGCCGTAAATCGCACAACCAGTTAAGTTTGCTTGTTCAAAATTTGTCCTGATTAATCTAGCCCCAATTAAATTTGCTCCTGCTAAATTAGCTCGTCGTAAATCTGCTGCTTGTATATCGGCACCGCTCAGGTTTGCTCTCTGCAAATTGGCATCACTTAAATTAGTACCAATTAAGTATGCTCCCCGCAAATCTGCTTCGTACAAATTTGCTTCGATCATGTAAGTTCCAGACAAATCTGCTTGCCCTAAATATACCCATTGCAGATCGGCACCATTTAAGTTTACCCGTCCTAAATTTGCTTCAAAAAGGTAAGCTTCTCGGAGAATTGCTTCGCAAAGATTAGCCTCAAATAAATTAGCATTGCTTAGATATGCTTCGCTCAAATTAGCGTTACTTAGATCGGAAGAATGTAAATTTGCACCCATCAAATTCGCGCCACTGAGATCGCAAAAGCGCAAATCAGCGCCGATCAGGTTAACACCGCCAAGGTCTTCCTGATGTAGTTGTGCTTCACTCAAATCGGGTACTATTTCAGGGTACTGGTTTCTCCACTCATTCCAAACTTCTACACCTTTCTTGAGTAGATGCCAATGTTGCTCGTTTGCCATAGGATTCAACCCTTTTTTTGTATTTAACGCTTATATCTATACTTATGCTTCCCTGAATTAGTAATTGGATTGTCAGTTTGGGAAACATATATAAAAGGACAACGCTTTAATTATTGAAGGCTTGCTTCTCCTTTGTTTAGACGATCTGTAAGTATAACCAAAAAGTTGTAAAAATACTTCCTCGTCTTTGGCTTTTACCTAATGCACCGTGACTCATTGCTCTATTTATGTCACCTGATTGGTGGCATAAATTTTAACGGGCTTTTTTGTACCGAGAGAGTGACAACCACATCTTTCCACAGGACGCTGACCAGTAGAAAAGTTTTATTCTATTGTTCAGTCATTTATTATCTTCGATGTTTTAGATCGAAGGTTTATTTATTGAGCGAGGGCTTAAGTGGTTGCATATTCTAATTTGTCTAGCTTAGTAGAAGAATCTAATTCCGAGATATCACCTCCGAATCATCAAATTGTAGAAAATTTAACGGTAGCAGAGACCGTATTACCTCTGGAAATCAAGCGGAAGTTTGCTGGACAGATAATTCGTTCGAGTTTAAGAGCATCTACCTGGGATGGAGTTTTTGCTGCCATATTTAGCAGTATTACCAGTGGGGTGTTGTTGAGTAATTTTTTACTCCAACTAGGTGCAAGTACTGTAGAAATTGGCATTTTGTCTTCGATCCCGATGTTGGTGAATTTGCTGCAACCAGTGGGAGCTTATCTGGCAAGCCTAACTACCAGCCGCTACTGGTATGGTATGTGGATATTTGGCCCAGCCCGTTTGCTATGGCTGATTTTAGTGCTGGGTATTTGGTTGATTAGCCCTAACGACACAAATAAACACAATTTGTTGCAATGGACACTAGCGATCGTTTTAGCATCCAACATATTATCAGCCTTGGGAGGTGCTTCTTGGTTTAGTTGGGTAGCGGCTTTAGTTCCCCATCGGTTGCGAGGTAGGTATTTTGGCATTCGCAACAGTGCGGCTAGCTTGGCTAATCTGATCTGTATCCCACTAATGGGTTTGGCTGTATCGGCTTGGCCTGGTGGCACTATTCAGGGTTATGGAGTAACTTTAGCGATCGGTGTGGGATTAGGCTTAATTAGCTTGAAATTTCAAAGCCAAATGGCAGATGTAAATCCCCAAGAACAGTGCAGACACAGAGAAATGACTGGATCTGCCCAAAAAGGGGAGCGTTTGCCCCAGATATCCGATTCTAGTAAACCATCGTCATCTCTTTTTGACCCGAATTTTGGCCGATTCTTACTTTATTTTGGGCTATGGACGTTTGCTGTAAATGTTAGTAATCCGTTTTTCAACCTTTATCTATTAGATAACCTGGATATCGATGTGAAGTGGGTAACGCTTTACAACAGTTTAACTTCCGGGGCTAATTTATTAATGCTAGTTGGTTGGGGTAAGTTGGCAGACCGGATCGGTAATCGTCCCATTCTGCTTTTGGTTGGTATTTTGGTGGCCGTGACACCTATATTTTGGTTGGGAACTGATGCCGATATTTTTTCCTTATGGTTGTGGTTACCGTTGTTACATTTGTTGCAAGGGGGAACTTGGGCGGCGATCGACTTGTGCAACCACAATATCCAAATGCAGGTAGCACCTATTCGCCATCAAGCTACTTATTTTGCGATCGCGGGTGCTGTGGGCGGTGTAGGGGGTGCTTTAGCTACCATTTGCGGTGGTTTTCTGGCTCAGTTTGCTGACGTGGGCGGTTTGCCCGGTTTGTTTGTTCTTTCATCAGTGCTGCGATTACTGGCTTTATTACCTTTAGTTTTCGTACAGGAGTACCCCAGTCAACCACTGAGTCTGGTAATCAAATCCATCAAAAATATTTGTATTGCTCCGAAATTGGCTTTCCCTGCCAAAGTCCAATTAGCCCCCGTACCAGTACTAGTACAAAAAGAAACAAAAACTCAGCCTTAGAAATCGATCTATTCTGAATTTTCAGTTGCCCTGAAAGCTCCGCAAGTTACTCGCAACTAATATTAAGCAAATGAGCATCTATACTCAGCACGGTCTGTGACCGTGCTTATTTTATCCTTGTAGGGATGTTCGCCCAAGCGCCGTCACTTTTACCACCTTTCACAGCAGGTAAGTCTCTAGTTTTCTGGCAAGAGAAAAGATCGATGACCTAGAAGAAAATAAATTGGTAAAAAATCCTTGATTTCAATCAAATTAATTATCCTTGGTTAATATAAATTAAACCTGCTTTCGAGTAGATCTAACATCTAGTTCGTAGAAATCGCCAATGTTATTACATGAAACTGGAAAAAAAAGATTTAAAAGTGGAGTTAAATTTTTAGTTTGGTCGGGAACATTAGCTGTAGCTAGTGCAGGAGGTTGGCTGATTTACCTGCAAAATTTTAATCGCACGCCCGAAACTGTAAAAGTTCGCATAATTAAGGTAGAACTTGGTACGATTGAAAACACTATTAACGAAAGCGGTACGGTTGAATTAGGTGGCCAACAAACCGTAAAATCTCCAATGGAAGGAGCCGTGGATCGAGTGTTGGTAAATTTAGGCGATCGCATACAAGCTGGTAAGCCACTCATTCTTCTCCGCAACCCGGACAGAGAAACAATTCTCGCCACCAAACAGCTAGAAATTAAAAAACAAGAACTTACCTTAACCAGTAATCGCCAAAAAGTTGACGAAGCTGCCGATAAGCTAAAAATTTTTCAGCAAGAATTCTTTACTTTGGTGAATCAGCGTAATCTCCAAGAAAAAACTCAAGCCGCTACTCAAAAGTTAGAAATTCGCGAACAAGAAATCACCTTAGCTCGGAATAGTCAAAAACTACAAGAATCTCAAGAACAGATTATAGCCGAACAAAAAAAACTGGCTGAACTAGAAATTTTAAATAGCAAAGGTGTTATTCCCAGAAAAGAACTGCAAGAACAACAAGAAAAAATTCGCGTTGCCCAATCTCAATTGCGAGATGCTCAATTACAAGTTAGTACTGGCAGATTAAACCTAGAAAAGTTACAAATTAAAACCGAACTTATTCCCCCCCAAATTCCAGAGAAAGTAATGTTGGCAAAAAACGAATTGCGGCAAGCTCAGTTAGATGTCAGCACCAATATCCGAGAACTTGAAAAATTGAAGTTAGACTTAAAAAAAAGTCAGCAAGAATTGGCAAATTATTTGGTAGCTGCTCCTATTAACGGCATGATTCTCGACATCTTAGTTAAAGATGGAGATGGAATCGATCGCCGTACTGACCTACTGACTTTGGGAGATCCTGCCCAAGAGTTAGTAAAGCTTAAGTTATCTACACTCAATGCTGCACGAGTTAAGCTGGGAAAATTAGCTCGAATTAGCGTTATTGGCCCTGACCCGAAAATTTACTCTGGTAGAGTAGAAAATTTATCTCCTTTAGCAACTTCCGGGAAAAAAGAAAGCGAAAGTAGCTCATCAGAACAATCAACTCAAGCAACGGTATCTGCGACGGTAAAGTTAGATACTCCCACTCGCACGCTGATTCCTGGTAGTCAAGTGAATGTGGAAATTATTTTGCAAAAAAGAGAAAATGTAATTGTTTTAAATACGGAAGCAATTCAGCGCGAATCTGCTACACCATTTGTGTGGGTAAAAGATGCAGAAAATAAGGTTCGCAAACGCACTGTTAGTTTAGGTTTAGAAGAGTTAACAAATGTAGAGATAACAAATGGTTTAAAGGTAGGAGAAAAAGTTGTGTTACCTTCTCCAGAAAATTCTTTACAAGATGGTACACCCGTAATAGAAACGGAACACGAAAAAGAAGCAAAGTAATAATATAATTCTCCAAAATTTAAAGTTTAATGAAACGTCTCTACAAAGGTTTATAACTTACGCTAGTTTTAATTTTGAAGTGTTATGACTCTTTCTTTTTTTGATTTAACTCGGCTAACCTGTAAATCTTTGCTCGGCAATCCCTTGCGCTCAGGTTTAACTACTTTGGGGGTATTTATGGGAGTAGCGGCAGTAAATGCAACTCTTCAAGTTGGTACTATTAGTCGCAAAGTAATAGAGCAGCAACTAGCTAAACGAGAAGCACCACAAATCGGCGTTTTCGCGCCTGATAAGCTCAATTTAGATGACATTAAATTTTTACAACAAAGGCTAGTAGGCGTCCACGCACTTAGCGCACGTAATTATATGGGATGGGATACTCAGGCTGTATTTCAAGGACAACAAGCTAAACCTACGATGTCTGCCGTTACTGTAGATTATTTTCGTACTACTGGCTTGCGAAAAGTTGCAGGTCGATTTTTTAATCAAGCTGATTTTGATAACTATCGTCCTGTAGTGGTAATTGATAAATACTTAGTCGAAAAACTTTTTCTAGGTAAAGATCCGATCTCTGAGCGTGTTTATGTAGATGGTAGACCGTATATTGTAATAGGAGTAGTACCGACTAATGTTATAGAAGAAGAACCTCAAGGAAAGTTATTAGTACCAATGTCTATTTATACCGCGCTCACTGGTAGTCGTAATTTTAATTCAATTCAGCTTCGTCCTCGCCAATTGGAAGATATGAAAAAATTACAAGAGCGGGTGATAAAACTATTAAAGCAGCGTTATCCAGGAAAAGATTTTTATGATTGGAACAACGTTGAAAATATTCTAGAACAAAAGGAAACCTTGGAAATGACTTCGCGAGGATTAACAGTTGTAGGAATTATTTCTTTGTTAATCGGGGGGGTTGGGATTGCTAATATTACTATTGCTGCTGTTATGGAACGTAAATCGGAAATCGGTCTGAGATTGGCGATTGGAGCAACTAAGTGGAATATTTTAATGCAATTCATTTTAGAAGCGGTATTGTTGAGCTTATTTGGTGGAATTATCGCCATAATTGCCGTACACGGGCTAACTTTGGGGGTTGCAGAAAGATTTAAATTACCTTATGAATTCGATCGCAATACAGCAATTTTTTCTTTAGGCTCGGCGGTGCTGGTGGGAGTAGGAGCTAGCTTTGTTCCTGCTTGGCAAGCTAGCCAACTCGATCCCGTAAAGGCGCTGCGAGGTAGCTAAACTCAAAATGTCGATCTGGTGACCGTTTTTTGAATTCAAAATTCAAAATGCAAAATTAAGAAGAAGATTAATGCAAGCATTAAACAATTCGGAGTACAGGCTCTCGCTAAAATTAAAGATTTGGCGGTTTTCGATCAGTGGTGGGTTCAAGCCCTCACTGATTGTAATTTTGAATTAATAATTTTGAATTTTGAATTGTTTTGACCTCTCTCAACAAGCAAGAGAATTAGCAGAAAGAACACTAGAAATAGAAAAGGAAAAATTTAAATTAAGTGGGTCGGATATTTTTTGGGTTTTGAGGTTTCAAGGTTATTTAGCAGGAGTGAGAAATAACGAGTTGAATGCCAACATTGATTATTTCAATGCTTTGATACGCTTGGATAGAGTAGTAGGGACTACATTAGAAACTTGGCAGGTAAGAGTAGAAAAACGATCGCCATAGAGGAGATTGCTGGCTTCCCCGATTTTTTGAATAGTTTTACCATATTTATAGAGAGATAGCCTACCGCAACTCGAGCAGAATCAAAACATGAACCAAGTCGATTACCTTCGCATCAGCTTAGTTGACCGCTGTAATTTTCGGTGTCAGTATTGTATGCCGGAAGGGGCAGAGCTTGATTATGTTTTGCAGCAACATCTGCTTACCCATGATGAATTGCTCTTGCTGCTGAAGGAAGTTTTTATCCCTGTTGGTTTTACTCGTTTTCGCCTGACTGGGGGTGAGCCTTTGTTGCGTCCGGGTGTTGTAGATTTGGTAAGGGCGATCGCATCTTTTCCGGAAACTCAAGACCTCTCGATGACCACCAATGGGTTTTTTCTTGCTGAAATGGCGCAAGACTTACATGATGCGGGTTTGCGGCGCATTAATATCAGCTTGGATTCTCTCGATCCGGATACTTTCGATCAAATTATCGGCAATCGGGGTCGCTCCCGCTGGCAGCAGGTTTGGGATGGGATTCAAGCGGCTTATCGAGTGGGATTCGATCCCCTGAAACTGAATGTGGTGATTATTCCAGGGGTGAACGACCATGAAGTTTTGGAGTTAGCGTCTTTGACTCTTGAAAGAGAATGGCACGTTCGATTTATTGAGTTTATGCCGATCGGTAATAATTATTTGTTTGGCGATCGCGGTTGGATATCTTCCGAAGAGTTGCGCCAACGCATTCGCGATCGCTGGGGATTGACAGAATCACAAGTTCGTGGTAACGGCCCAGCCGATGTATTTAAAATCCCTGGTGCTAAAGGGACTTTAGGATTTATCAGTCAAATGTCGGAATGTTTTTGCGATCGCTGTAATCGAATGCGACTTTCCGCAGATGGCTGGTTGCGCCCTTGTTTATTAAACGAAACGGGTCAAATTGACCTGAAAACACTTTTGAGAAGTGGTATTGAGCCAAAAGAATTACGGCAGCGGGTGCAACATCTACTGGCAATCAAACCAGAGATTAATTTTAAACAGCGTGATTCGGGAACAACCACTGGAGTTTACACCCGCACCATGTCTCAGATCGGTGGTTAGTCATTTGTCATTTGTTATTTGTCATTTGTCATTTGTTATTTGTCATCTCTTGTTAACTGATGACCAATGACCGATGACCGATGACCAATGACCAATGACCAATGACCAATACCTTAAGCTTGACGTGAGTAGTACTCAACCACCAGCAGTTCGTTGACTTGGAGTGCCACCCACTCGCGCTCAACCAAACCATTAACCTTACCAACCAATTTGGTTTTATCAAACTCCAGGTGACTGGGTAGATTTGCCAAACCAGGATATTGCAGGTTAGCTTCCACCAGCTTGCGGGAGCGTTCATTACCTCTAACTGTAATTACGTCGCCCGGTCTACAACTGTAGCTAGCAATGTCTACACGGCGATCGTTAACTAATATATGGCCGTGATTTACCAGTTGACGAGCAGCTGGGATAGTGGGAGCCATCCCCAAACGGAATATGGTATTATCCAGGCGCATTTCTAGCAATTGCAACAATACTTGTCCGGTGGAACCTGTCACCCGACGGGCTCTCCGTACATAGCGAAGCAGCTGCTTCTCTGTTAAACCGTAATTCATCCGAAGTTTTTGTTTTTCTTCCAGACGAATCGCGTACTCAGACCGCTTTTTGCGGTTTTGCCCGTGTTGTCCGGGGGGGTAAGCTCGTCTTGGTGACTTACGAGTTAAACCGGGTAAATCTCCCAGGCGACGAACTATTCTGAGGCGTGGGCCTCTATATCGGGACATCTAGCTTCCTCTCTAAAACCTCTATCAAAATATTAGCCAGAATTACAATTATCGCAAATTTTTGTGGTAAATATCAACTAGTTCTTCTCAATCCGGTCAAGTGCCTGCATCTGCTAGAGATATGGATGATGGGAATGGGACATCGGGCATTAGCTTGAACTGCTATTCATCTCATCACTTACCGCGATCGCAGTAAGTGATGAGACGAATGGCAGGCTAGTTGACCACAATCTTTCGATCGGTGCGATCGCGAGGGAGGAAGATATGGAGAAAACTAGCAATTTCATGTGATGTTCTTTTATAGCAAACGCGGTTTACTCTAATATGCTCGGAGTCGTCAAAGTCAGGTTATATCCAGATACCCAACAACAGCAGTCGCTAGCACAAGCTTTTGGCAGTTGTCGCTGGCTATGGAATTATTGCCTGAACTTAATGAATCAGACATACAAGGAGACAGGCAAGGGTTTATCTGGATACGAAGTTAAAAAGATAATTCCCCAGTTAAAAAAAGAGTATGAGTGGTTGTCGCTAACTTACTCACAGTGTTTGCAGCAAGTTTGCTTGAATCTGGGAGTAGCATTTAACAACTTCTTTGAAAAAAGAGCCAAATACCCTAGATTCAAGTCTAAGCATGGCAAACAGTCAATTCAATACCCTCAAAATGTCAAGGTTGCCGATGGTTTTGTAGTGCTACCCAAAATAGGAAATGTAGCAGCAATTATCCATAGACCAATTGAAGGTAAAATCAAAACTGTTACCATATCCAAAAACTGCTCTAATCAATACTTTGCCGCAATTCTTTTTGACGATGGTCAAGATAAACCCAGTTCAAATAAAGAAGGTAAAGCAATAGGCATTGACTTGGGATTAACCCACTTTGCTATTACTAGCAACGGTTCTAAGTTTGACAATCCTAGAATACTCAACAAACATGAGAAGAATTTAAAACGCAAACAGCAGCAATTATCTAGAAAACAGAAAGGTTCTAATAACCGCATCAAAGCCAGACAGAAAGTGGCCGGGGTTCATAGAAAAATAGCTAACTGCCGAGCAGATTTTCTACACAAGCTATCGCGTAGGATAGTTAACGAAAACCAAGTGATTGTTGTGGAAAATCTCAACGTCAAAGGCATGATGCAGAATCATAAACTAGCCAAATCCATACATCAAGTTGGATGGGGAATGTTCTGCACTATGTTGAAATACAAGGCAGAAATGTCAGGAAAGATTTATCAGGAAGTTGATAGATTCTTTCCCAGTTCAAAAACCTGTCATGTGTGCTTGAATCAAGTTGGTAGTTTACCGCTAGATGTAAGATTCTGGACTTGCGAAAATTGCCATACAAAACATGACAGGGATATCAATGCAGCTATCAACCTCAGAGATGAGGGACTACGGATTTTGACCTCTGGAACGGAGGATAAAGCCTGTCGCCCAGATGTAAGTCGGAGTAAGGGAGGACGCCAGAAATCCACTACTACGCTTTCTGTTGGACAGGAAGCCTAGACTGTACCGTCAGGTCAGTGTAGGTAGTTCACAATTACGGATCTTACTGCAACTTGGGATTAAGTACTTTAATATTTGGACTGGTAAAGATCGATCGCAAACAGAGCAATTATGGAAATCAGTAATAAATTTTCTCGTTTTATGCGTTTTTCGGCCACGCCCCTCACAGCCTTGTGGTTATTGGCAGTTGGCATTCCCGCTCCATCAGCCCAAGCCAGAAATTACGATAATAACTTTCGGCTTTGTGCTTCGGAGTTGTTGGAGGCTGGTATAGCTGCCCCAGCAGCAGCAGATGCTTGTGCGGCGGCACTTTATCCCAGAGATTTAACCATCTGCGTGGTCAGGATCGATCGGGAAACTAATATCGCGGCTGCCGATGCCCTAGAAACCTGCCGACAGGTGCGACGCCCCAAAGATTTAGCCAAATGCGTAGTCAATATCAGCAATGGTACTCAAAATGCGGTAGTTCGCGATATTTTAGATAACTGTCGGCTCAGCTTGCTACCAGTGCGTTTTTCTGAATGCGTGGTGGGTTTAAATAAGGAAGTAGATTTTTCCGCAGGGCAGGTAATGGCTACTTGTATTGATGCTAGCGATCGCCCACGGGATTTGTATCCCCGCACGATCGTACCTGTACGCCCCGGCAACGTACTACCAGAGGCGATCCCAGTACCAGACACGCTGCTTCCATCAAGTCCGATCAGATGAGCGCCAATTTAACTTAACTGATGGGGGTTTGGGGGTGGATAAATCCCCCGCTATAGATAAGGGTGAAAAACAACGCAGTTGTTGCGCCCGATATTTTAGCGGTGGGATACAGCCACCCCCCAGCGCTCGTTGGTGGTGGAATCATGCACTCAATTTGTGTATTGAAACCTACAAGACAACGGGTAAAGGCTTGAGTCAGTCTGCATTGAATACATTTGTGCCAAAACTTAAGAGACAACAAGAAACACAATGGTTGTCTGAGTGCTACTCTCAGGTCTTGCAGGCTACTACACTGAACCTGGTGACGGCTTACAAGAACTTCTTTGAAGGCAGGGCTAAATACCTTTCCCACAACAAAAAAATTAATTAAGGAAACAGAGCATGGGGAAGTATGAAGTGTTAAATTGGCAATATTCTTGTGAAAACCAGAATGGAAGCAAGATTAATTCACTAGTTCTTCATATTTCATTTTTATACTTATTAGTTAGCAAAATTTATTAAAGGCGTGCGCTACCTGTTCATCAAAGGTACTCTTTACTAATCTGCGATCGCTTTTCAGCTTTTCCGATAGTTACCCGCCAATACATAATACTTTACCTCTACAAATCCTCCCAAAGGGTGAATTAGTATAATTCAGAAGCTAAATGATAAACTCCAAAGAAGGAATTCTACTAGCTAGTCAGCCGATTACGGTGAATTCTCGGAATGGGGGATTAAACCTAACTTTTTAGCTATGCACCCTAAAATTTTTACAACTGGCTCTTTTTATCTGCTGTTAAATTTTGTAGTGTTGAGCTACAACCTGAGTGCGGGAACGCTCCAAGCTCAAACTATTACTCCTAACCCCAGTCAAATACCTAATCCGGTTCTCCCGACACCGCCCACACCGCCGATACTCCCGGATTTACCTACTCCTGCTCCCCTGCCGCCCCCCGAGCAACTGCTGGAGCCATCAACGCCTTCTACTCCTGGTAGCCAAGAAGCATTACCCAGTAACGTTCCTGGCACGATTAAAATTGAAAGATTCGAGTTTGAGGGTAATACGGCTTTTAGCGATGAAGAACTAGCACGAGTTACGAAAGATTTTATTGGCGAAGTTTCCTTTGCTCAATTGCTGCAAGCTCGTTCGGCGGTCACCAAAAAGTACGTTGATAGTGGTTATATCACCTCTGGAGCATTTATTCCGCCGCAAACCCTGACGGGCGGCGTAGTAACAATTCAGGTGGTGGAAGGTAGTTTAGAAGAAATTAAAGTTAGCGGTACTGGGCGGTTAAATCCCAACTACGTGCGATCGCGAGTTGCCCTTGGTGCAGATAAACCGCTAAATGTCAACCGTTTGTTGGAATCTTTACAACTACTGCAACTCAACCCCTTAATCCGCAATATCTCCGCCGAACTCTCTGCCGGTTCGCGCCCTGGATTAAGCGTGCTAGAAGTCACCGTAAAACCAGCGAGAACGGAAGATTTGCAACTTTTCGTCGATAACGGGCGTTCTCCTAGCGTCGGTACGTTGCGCCGGGGCGGACAATTTACAGAATCTAACTTATTCGGACAAGGAGATATTCTCAGCATTTCCTATGCCAATACTTTAGGCTCTCATGAAGTAGATGCTAGCTACACTTATCCGATTAACGCTCGTAACGGAACAGTCCGCTTTGCAGTTGGTTATACCAAAAGCAACATTATTGAAGAACCATTCGATCAAGTAGATATCGAAGCAATATCGCGCGATTACGAGCTAACATTTCGTCAGCCGATTATTCAAACTCCTACTCAAGAATTCGCCCTTGGTTTAACTGCTTCTCGTCGGGAAAGTAAGACGACTCTTTTAAACGAACCTTTCCAACTTTCTCCCGGCGCAGATGATGAAGGACGTACTCGCATTTCCGCGATACGATTTTTCCAAGAATGGACGCAAAGAGGGAGTCGTTCTGTTTTTGCGGCGAGGTCCCAATTCAATTTTGGCATCGGTGCATTTGATGCTTCTATTAACGAACAATTTCCCGATAGTCGGTTTGTCGGTTGGCGCGGACAAGCTCAATGGTTGCGCTTGTTGGGAGGAGAAAGAAGCGATACTACCAATTCTCCTTTATTATTGCTGAGAGCAGACTTACAATTAGCCGATCGATCGCTTTTACCCCTAGAACAATTCGGTTTAGGCGGTTTTGAAAGTGTCAGGGGATATCGCCAAGATGCTTTGTTAACGGATAATGGCATTTTTGCTTCTGCGGAAGTGCGTTTTCCCATCTATCGCCTCTCCAATCGAAGAGGTGTTTTACAAGTAATCCCCTTCGTAGATGTAGGTAAAGCATGGAATAGTTCTGGCAGACAAAACCCAGACCCCAGTACCTTAGCATCTTTGGGATTAGGGGTGCAGTGGCAGATGGAAGATACTTTGCGGGTTCGCTTAGATTATGGCATTCCGCTGATTGATATCGGTGGCGAGAAAAAAACTTTGCAAGAACAGGGTTTTTATTTTTCGGTGCAGTATAACCCCTTTTAAAAAGTTAAAAAGTGCTGAGTGGGGAATATATGTTTAAGGGTGTATTTATTTCCCACTATTTTTGTGGATAAATAAACTAAATAGGGCTGAGTTAAATGATTTGGTATTCGTCCAAACTGCAATTCGGAATAATGCCGACTTAAATGTAAAAGACATGAATGGTCGAACTGCTTTAACAGAGTCAATTTTCTGGAAACACCTCGAAATTGCCAAGTTGCAAACAGCAGTTTGAACACTTAGATGCCGAAAATCTACCAGACCCTGATGCTGAATTTCAACAAGTTTGGCAAGACTTTCTCCAATCAGCGCGGGAACGTTTAGAAATATTATGAAAATTGCTAAAAATTAGTTTATACGATCGCAGTTAAATAAATCGCTATCAAACTACGGCTGTTTCTGTTACGATCGGCACGGAAGCATTCACCAATGTTAACAGTGGGCCAGTTTGGTCTTGTCCGTTGACAGCTAAATCACTGTGACAAAGATAAATTCTCTCTCCTGCACGAGAAAGTAAATCTTTAATAATTCGCCGGATGCGTTCTTCTTCTGTTTCTATTTCATCTTGTGCTGTCCAAGTTTTGCCAAAGCGATGTTGCAGAAATAACGGGGAACCAAATAAGGTAGCTGCACCACCTTTTGACCATAAATGAGAACTAGCATCTAACCAAAATTGCCAGCGATGGAATCTGCGACTGGCACGATATTGGAATATATTAGCAAGGGTAACGGCTTGAGCGGCAGCACCAAATAATCTTACCGGGTAGGGATTGGCGGTAACGGTTCCACCTCGTAATAATTGAATGAAGCGACCAACTGTAGTTACAAAAGGATTATCGTTGGGATCGCTTTTTCGCATTCGCGCATCAACTTCCCAATAATGTTGTGCGGTTTCCATTAATTCTCGCAAAGCTGCTAGTTGATGAAAGGCGAGATAACTTCCGTTCCACAAAAAGCGTTGAATTGCTCTGTCTAAAATGTAAACTGGACTGGGAATGAGATGTTGTTGTTGTTGCGATCGCTGTTCTTCCAACCACTGTACAATTTCTTCATAAGCTTTAGTTGCTCGATATCCCAATCGATCCCAACGAGAAAAAGCATCGACTGGTAATAAGTTGGGTAGTTCTGGATGGGGTTCAAAACAATAATCGGCGATTAATCCGGCGCGAACTGGGTCGATATCGGTGGAAAATGGGGTATGAGGAATTGATATAGTGGGGTTTTCGGTTGTTTCTTCTGTTTCTTCAGTTTTCGATTCTGATTTTTGACTTAAGACAACCAACATTTCTGCAATGGCATCTCGGTCTACCAAACGTCCTAATCCGGGATAAACTAAGGCTAGTAAGGTGAGTAGCGATCGAATGATCGGAGAACTGGATAAGGGACGTTGGTCGCTTAAAGATTCGACGGGGATACCTTTGCTGGTGAGGATTTCGATTAAACTATAACGAGCGATCGCATCTAAACCGGGTGCGATAACGGCGATTTCTTGCGGTTCTACTTCACCGGAATTTATCGCCTCGCTAATTACTTCTCCAGTTTGGCGCAACAATTGCGATCGCGATGCAGTTTGAATTGATTTAATCGGTTCTGGTAAGCTAAACATTAACATGGGATCGCTGACTGCTTCTATCACAGAAGTTCCCCACGTATCGAACAGAGAATAAATCGGTCGTCTGGTTAAACTTTCCGTGGTGCAACGCGACTGCAAACCCGTCATATAATCGGGGTCAGCACCCAAACCCACTCTGATTCCCCCTTCTGGATTATACGTAAAAACGCCGATCGCTCCTTTGTTTAGCAAAAAGTCAAACAAATGACGCGCGATCGCGGGATAATCGTCTACATCATCCGCCAATACCAATCGACAGCGACGAGTTAAATGATGTCGATAAGTTTCATCTGGCAACAAATATCGCCAATATAGTTCGGCAATAATACCGTAAGTTAGCAATCCTCTTTCCAAACACCATTCACGCCAACGCAGCAGCATTTGGGGAGGAATGGTAATTGAAGATTGAGTTTCTTGGGAAGAGAAAAGTTCCATTTGTTCTTCCCCTTTCTCCTTCTCCTCCTCTACTGGAAAACCTTGTTCTACAATTTTAGAAACATCCTCAATCGGCGTTCCGCTTAAACCTGCTAGTAATAGCAAGTCTAAAGCACGACGGACTGCTCTGTATTCATTTACTCCCATCTGTCGCGCAAAACCCAAGTCTAATTCCGGACGCCACAGTTGAGTAGCTAATTCTTGTTCGGTTTCCGGACGCAAGCGGAGGGGAAATTGTGCTTTTAGCTGCAAACGCCGAACTAACAACGGCCAAAATAGAATTACTTCATCTTCAAAAAAAGCTAGAGGAGTGGTGGTTTGGACTGGTAAATTCGGGATAGCGGTACTGATGCGATCGGCCAACTCAATTCTATTATCTCCATTCGCCGCAAAAACTAAAGCAGCCGCTACCGTTTGCTTAGCACTTAACCGACTAGCAGCAGTTTGTTTAGTTCTTACCCGCTGACCTGAAGAATTATCTACCCTTCTGTCTGGCTGTTTTAACCCCTTCTCCACCCAAGCACAAAACTGTTCTACTAAGCGAGTTGTTTTCCCGCTGCGGCTAAAACCCTCAATCCAAATAGATTCTAACAACACCGTTCATCCTCCGGTTAATTTGTTATCATACCTCGTACACTCAACTTATAACTCTGGCAAATCTGCATTGGGTTATAAGCACTTTTAATTCTTTGCTTAACCTTAAAAAAAGAGGGCAAACTCTTGTCATGAAAAGAAGTATTTTTTCGTCAATTAAAGATTCCTTACGTTATGCTAAGGAATGGTTCTCAGATACGCCGGAAAGAGCTTTAGAACAAGCATATAATGCCGCTTTGCAAATTAAAGGGATTGAAGATGAGTATTTTGACGGTCAAAAAATTAATCCTGCCATTGGGAATTACAGTGACAGCGTAATAGCTTATTTTCAAATTGAACTAAGAAAAAATTTAACCATTGCTAAAAATCGTTTAGCGGAATTTAGAGCCAGTAAGTCTATACTGAACCTTTCTAATTATAACTCAGATCGAGATAAATTTACTGATAACGCTAATAGAAATGGCAAATCTTATATTGCCGAATCCAATCAATCATCAATCATTTTAGAAAAGCTAAATTTTATCGATCGAGTAATCTCTAAATATAATTATGATTCGCCGCCCCCTCAAACCGATCGCTCCGTATCATTAGTCGTAGTACCTCAAAATGAAAAAGCTGCTTTAGAAGACCTGATTCTCGCCGATGACAACGAACAGGGTTATAGAGTTGGGCAGACAAATAATACAATAGATGAAACGGTTTCTGATAAGACGGGCATTTTACCCAGGTCGATTTTTAAAACAATTAATCGGCTGCAAAAAGAGTTAGATCCCCAATCGGAAGAAGAAGTGGTTAAAAAATTCCGTAAATCTAAAGTAAAAACAGCCACTTCTATTCGATTTATCTTAATTTTAATCATCGTACCACTGTTAACTTATCAAGTATCTAAACTTTTTATAGTTGGCCCATTAGTCGATAAATATAAAAGTGAAGATACCGAGACAATTTTTATCAACAGGGATTTGGAAGAAGAAGCTCTTAATGAATTGAGAAGCTTTAAAGAAAAAATTGAATTTGAAAACTTAGTTTGGGAAGCGCCCAAATTATCGGCAGAACAAATAGAAGAAAAAGTTAGAGAAAAGGCTTTAGAAATAGCCAATAGCTACCGAAGAGATGGCGCAGAAGCTATCAAAAATATATTTTCCGACCTTTTATCTTTAATAGCATTTGCTTTCGTCATCGTGACCAGCCGCAGGCAAATAGCAGTTTTAAAATCTTTTATGGATGATATTGTTTATGGTCTGAGCGACAGTGCCAAAGCTTTCATCATTATTTTGTTTACCGATATTTTTGTTGGATACCACTCACCTCATGGTTGGGAAGTGCTGCTAGCAACCGTATCTCGACATTTAGGATTGCCAGAAAATGAAGATTTTATATTCTTATTTATTGCTACTTTTCCAGTAATTTTAGATACCGTATTTAAATACTGGATTTTCCGTTATTTGAATCGCATATCTCCTTCTGCCGTTGCTACTTACAGGAATATGAACGAATAAAAGGTAAAGCAGTTCAAAAGTCAGTAGTTAAGAGTCATAATTCTATCTGCTTCGCAACTTTTCTATCGCGAAAAAGATAGTTTTATTTTTTAGCTATATGTCAACACTAATATAGTTAGAAGTTTTAACTATTCTGACTGAATTGGAAAACTCTAAATTATAGATTCTGGCTTCTGAATTCTGACTCCTGACTCTTGAATTCTAGATTTGTGCCAGTAAATTTTGTGTCTGTTGGATGAAGGAGAAATCGCAACTCGATCTAAGCTAGAGTTAGGCAATAGATATTAATTGGATATGAAAACCGAGAAAAAGCGCAACCCAATACTGTTAGTTCACGGTATTAACGATACTGGCGCTGTTTTCTATAAAATGGCTCCTTACTTGAAAAAATTGGGTTGGTCTGTATATGACCTCGATTTAATACCTAATAATGGCGATCGACCTCTCGATTACCTAGCTGAACAAGTAGCAGATTATGTAGAGAAAAATTTACCATCTAAACAACCTTTTGATTTGGTTGGTTTCAGTATGGGGGGAGTTGTCAGCCGCTACTACGTGCAGCGATTGGGAGGGATCGATCGCATCCAGCGCTTCGTGACGATTGCTTCACCCCATCGCGGTACTCTAGCAGCTTACGGTTCCCAGCGTCCCGGCTGCATTCAGATGCGTCCCGGCAGTAAATTTTTAGAAGATTTAAATCGAGATGTAGATATACTGGAAAGAGTTAATTTTACTTCCATTTGGACTCCTCTCGACTTAATCATTTTGCCAGCGAATAGCTCTCAACTTCCAGTCGGTAAAGATATCCAAGTAACAGTTCCTTTCCATCCCTGGATGCTAACAGACGATCGCAGTATCGAATATGTAGTAACGGCGCTTTCAGAACCAATCAAACCACATCACCCACCCGTGGAAATTCACGATTTCCGAAGATTGCCGACGAATGAAAGTAATATTTGAATTCCAGCACATTGTAGAAAGGATCTTCTAAAAAGAAGGTGCGATGCTCTATTAACTCACCCATAAACCTGCGTTTGGGTTTTTGATAAAAACGCAGGTTTTTTTGTTTGGCTCTTTCTAAAAGCGCTTCCCAGTCAATTTCAGAAGTGAAAACCAAACCAAAATGTCTCGGATAAATACCTTTTTGGGGAGTTAAAGCTTCTTTAGCGAGATGAGCTACGATTTGATGCCCGTACAGGTTTAAAATTACCGAAGTTGCGTTTTCTCTACCGATTTCGCAACCCAAACCATCGGCGTAAAATGCTTTCGTTTGGGCAATGTCGCCCACGGGAAAAGCAAGATGAAAGATAACTTGGTTCATAATCTTCTGATTTGAGAGAGGCTGGTATGTCTATCTATTTGCTGAATCCCTGGCTGGTTGCGGTAGGGTTGAATACCGTTTTACTGGCAATTGCTTGGTTTGCGCCGAAAAAATTACTTACTCCCGCAGGTTATCTGCACGCCTGGGTGTTGGGAATGGTAATTTGGGGTACTCTGGGCTGGCAAGGATATTTAGTAGTGATGTTCTATTTCCTGGTGGGGTCTGGGGTAACGCGGATTGGCATGGCCCAAAAGGAAGCGGAGGGCATTGCAGAAAAGCGATCGGGTGCGCGTGGGCCAGAAAATGTTTGGGGTTCGGCGGCGGTTGCGACTCTCTGCGCGTTGGGAATTGCCATTGTTAATTGGGGTTTAGTGCCTAATTTAGAATATCCGTTTCCCAGTTTGCAGTCTCTTCTTTTGTTGGGATATGTCGCCAGCTTCAGTACGAAACTTTCCGATACCAGCGCCAGCGAAGTGGGAAAAGCTTACGGAAAACGAACATTTTTGATTACTACCCTCCAACCAGTGGCGCGGGGAACGGAAGGTGCGGTGAGTTTGGAGGGTACTTTAGCTGGGGTGATAGCTTCAGCTGCTTTAGCCCTAGTTGGTTGGGGCGTTGGTTTAATTAATATCGTGGGAATTGCTTTGTGTATCGTCGCCGCTTTCATCGCTACTAACTTGGAAAGCGTCATCGGCGCTACCCTCCAATCTAAGATAAGTTGGCTCACCAACGAACTAGTGAATGTAATTAACACTTTCTTAGGTGCGATCGTCGCTATGCTCTTGGCGATGGTATTAGCCTTACTGTAAGCGATCGCTACGGAAAATTTAGAGAGCAGACGACACGCACCAATTCACTTGTTTCAGTGCCACATTTACTATTTTGGCAGGAGGCTCACTAGGAAAGAGTAGGGACAACGATTAGTAGCACTGAAATACGTGAATTGGTAAAAAAAATATTTATTAAGTAGGTAGGTTTGAAAAAATGAAGGTGGATTTATAGGGGCGGGTTTAGTTAGAGTGTTTGATATACAACCGTTTTACTAGCTTTCAAAACCCACCCTGCCCATGTGCGTTTATCCATGCCATCCTACTTATAACCAACACAATAAAATAAAAAAAAATTCTCTTTTTCCTTCTTAAGTTTTCTTTTTAATCCTTACTTACCAAATTACAGAGTATGGCTTCCGTATTTTTCCTGAGCCATCAACAGACACAACCATTACAAAGACCTTAAATACTCGATTTTTTTACAAAAAGTAAGTTATTTTCTAGTCATAAATATTTGTTGAACAGCCATATTTTGCAAAAAATATTCACTCAAATTCCGTAAATAATTACTCCAGATTGTAGGAATTAATAGTCAACCAAAAAGTGACAGAGTTCGACCAAGAGAGAAAAACAAACTAGCTGCTCCGGAACATCCTTAGCTCTAGATGTCATCCTTACAAAATCGAAAACATCTTTTTGGGAAGACCAACCACAAAAAACAATGATTACAAGAGTAATTCTGAGCAATCGGCATCTAAACTTTCAGATATTTACTCTTAAATAGTTTGAGTTTCTACCTAGCCTATCGCTGCTTTTCTTTGCTAGCAGATTTGGCATAACCTCAACAAAAAAGCCAGAACGCATTTATCAATAACGAATCTACGCACCTGGCAAAAAAATCAGTTTTGATGATCTTAATCAATAAAATCTTGACTCTACATCATAGGAGCAAAAAAATGTCCGTCAATCTATTTAATGCTAATTTGTATCGCTCTCTCTATCCAGATTTAGCCAGAGCAGGACTGACCAGTGACGAACAACTTCGCCAACACTTTTTAAGTAGTGGTGTCAATGAAGGGCGTGTTTTCTCATCATACATCGATCTCAATTACTACAAAGTCGGTCATTCTGATTTAACTAAAGCAGGTTTAACTACCAACCGACAATTATTTGACCATTTGGAAAACTTTGGCGCTAATGAAGGAAGGCGTGTCGGTGTTGCTTTTAATCCAAACTACTATAAAGCTGTCTATCCAGACTTACAAACAGCCGGACTGACTAACGAGCAACTTTACCAACACTACGAAAATTACGGCATTAAAGAAGGGCGTATTGGCTCGGAATTTTTCGATCCAGTCTATTACCTCAATAACAACCCTGACGTCAAAGCTGCATTTGGTAACAACTATCAATCAGCACTCAGCCATTTCTTAAATAATGGGATCAAAGAAGGACGTATCTCCGCTCCTCCAATTAGCCCCGCTTTCGATCCCGGTAACACTGCCGAGACATCTTATGGAATTGGTGTTTTACTGACCCGCCCTACTTACAATGAATTTTTGGGTACTAGCGATCGAGAAGACATTTACAGCTTTATCCTAGACAAACCAAGCAACTTCCAGATGAGCTTTGGTGGCTTAGCAAATGTGAAACTGTATGCAGACAGTAACGACAATGAAAAGATCGACCCTGGTGAAGAGATACTTAGCACTAGTAGCACATCTACGCGTTGGTCTGGTTACTCGGCATATATTAACCAAAATCTCGCTCAAGGCCGCTACTATTTAGACATCGTGGCTGGTTCGCCTACTACCAGCAGTTCTTACAGCATGAGTCTTGGCGCTACTGGCATTCCCACCACTACTCCATCCGATCCTGGTAATACGGCTGCTCAGGCTTTAGATGTGGGAAATCTTAATGGTGGTAGTCACGCTTATCAAGACTTTGTAGGTACAAACGATCGCAATGACTTATACCGTTTTGTTTTGAGTAGCACCAGCACCCTCAACTTGTCCCTCAAGGATGTCAGTAACTTCGTAACTGCTAATATCTACGTCGATGTTAATAATGATGGTGCGGTCACTCCCAATGAGTACGTGACTGGAACTGTGGCATCCTCTACCACTGCTGGTTCGATTTTACGGAATCTAGGAGCCGGTACGTACTATGTGGATATCGTACCCAGCACTCCCGATCCGACTATTAACAGTAGCTACACTCTCACCATGAGTGCATAGGAAGGAAAATTTATCTTCCATTCGCAATTAGCTGAAATACAGTACTTTTCAGGTGAGTGAGGACGCTCCAAACCCGGTTTCTTCAAGGAACCGGGTTTGGAGCGTGCGCTCGATCGTCCACTCGTTTTCATAAACATTAAATTTTTTTTAGCAAGACATTATTTCACAAAAAGCAAATAATGTAAATGAAATACAGAAATAATTAATTAGTTAACCATTATTTAACCAGAATTTTCTTCCAAATTACGTAAATACTTATTCGTTGTTGTAGTAGTTAATTGCCGATCGACCAAAAAGGTTACAAGGTTAGACAGATAAAGACAAACTAGGTATCCCCAAACAATACTTAGTTTCCTCTATATATTGTCTGGATTTTTTTATTCATACCTTGCATCAAGGCTTAAAACCGAGCGTTTTAGGTTTTATCGATCGCGATGCAAAATTTGAGTTTGGCCATTTGGGAAAACTACAAAAAAGTCAGGGCTCTTTTATACTCACGAATCGGAGCAAATAGGAGAAAAAATGTCCGTCAATCTATTTAACGCAAATCTGTACCGCTCCCTCTATCCAGATTTAGCCAGGGCAGGACTCACCACAGACGAACAGCTTAGGCAACACTTTTTAACTAATGGTGTCAATGAAGGGCGTCGTTTCTCCTCATACATCGATCTCAATTACTACAGCCTTAGTTATCCAGATTTACATAGGGCAGGTTTGACTACCAACCGACAATTATTTGAGCATTTGGAAAACGCGGGTGCCAATGAAGGAAGGCGCGTTGGTGTTGCTTTCAACCCAAACTATTATAGGGCTATCTATCAGGATTTAGCAGCAGCCGGATTGACGAACGAGCAACTGTACCAACACTACGAAAACAACGGTATTAAAGAAGGGCGGATAGGCTCGGAATTTTTCGATCCGGTTTATTACCTGAATAGCAATCCCGACTTAAAAGCGGCATTTGGTAACAACTATGAATTAGCACTCAACCATTTCTTAAATAATGGAATCCAAGAAGGGCGGCTCAGCACTCCACCTGTTAACACTCGTTTCGATCCCGGTAGTACCACCGATACAGCTTATGGAATTGGTGTTTTACTTACCAAACCTACATTCAATGGGTTTTTGAGTAGTGCCTACGGCGACCCAACGGATATGTACAACTTTATCCTGGACAAGCCGAGCTTTTTTTCTATGACCATAAACACCCCTATAGTTATTCCCACCACGATCAGACTGTATGCAGACAGTAACAATAATTACAGGATCGATCCTGGTGAGGAAGTGCAAACCGCTGAAACTTCTTCCGGCACGGCATCTATTCAGAGCCAGTTGGCTCAAGGTAGCTATTACCTAGATATCATAAATGGTACATCTATTTCATATAGCATGAGCCTTGGTGCTAACGCCCTTCCCACCAATACACCATCCGATCCCGGTAATACTGCTGCTCAAGCTTTAGACGTGGGAAATCTCACTGGTAATAGTCGCGATTATCAAGATTTGGTAGGTACAAACGATCGCAATGACTTTTACCGCTTTGTCCTAACTGATACCCGTACTCTCAACTTGTCCCTCAACAATGTCATCAACTTCTTGAGTGCTAATATCTACCTAGATGCTAATAACGATGGTGCAGTTACTCCCAATGAGTATGTTACTGGCACTGTTGCATCGGCTACTATCACTGGTTCCATCGTGCGAAGCCTGGGAGCGGGTACATACTATGTGGATATCTCACCCAGCACTCCCGATCCTACTATTAACAGTAGCTACATTCTCAGCATGAGCGCATAGGAACTAGAATTAATTTTACATTAGTAATTAACTGAAATGAATGGGTGAGTCTAACGGATTCGCCCACTTATTTTCATAGATAATTATAATAGTTAAATACGTTTTTGTTTAAAATAGTATGCTTATTTAATAATTAAAATTTTTCTAAAATTGTTTTGCAAAATGCGTAAATAGTAAATCTACTATTGTAGTAATTGATGGTTGGTATAAACGGTTGGATTTTAAATAGCTAAAACAACAAATGATGCTTTTAAAAACCATCGTTTATATTACGTAAAATTGTTTTTAGTAATCTCGTCTAGTAGATAAAAAAACAACTGATGCTACCTCGCAAAAAGCTAGGAAGTATTTATAATTCACGACTCAAAGCTAACAGGAGAAGGTGAAATGTCCGTCAATCTATTTAATGCTAACTTGTACCGCTCTCTCTATCCAGATTTGGCCAGAGCAGGACTGACCAGTGACGAACAACTTCGCCAACACTTTTTAACTAATGGTATCAATGAAGGGCGTCGTTTTTCGTCATACATAGACCTCAATTACTACACTCTTAGTCATCCAGATTTGCGCCAAGCAGGTTTAACTACTAACAGACAGTTATTTGACCATTTGGAAAACTTTGGTGCCAGTGAAGGAAGGCGCGTTGGTATTGGTTTTAATCCTAACTACTATAAAGCTGTGTATAAGGACTTAGCAGCAGCCGGATTCAATAACGAGCAACTTTACCAACACTACGAACAATATGGCATTAAAGAAGGACGTATTGGTTCGGAATTTTTCGATCCGGTCTATTACCTGAATAGTTACTCTGACTTAAAAGCGGCATTTGGTAACAACTATGAATCAGCACTCAACCATTTCTTAAATAGTGGAATTCGAGAAGGACGGATCGGCGCTCCTCCAATTAGCCCTGCTACCGATCCCGGTAATACCACCGACACCTCTTATTCAATCGGTGTTTTACTCACTCGACCTACTTACAACGAATTTTTGAATACTGGCGATCAGCAGGATATGTACAGCTTTATCCTAGACAAGCCGAGCTATGTTTTTATCACCTTAAACGCTACTCTAGATACTCTTTCCACGGTAAAGCTGTATGCAGATAGTAACGGCAATCAAAAAATCGATCCAGGGGAGCAAGTGCTTAGTGCCAATACTGTTTCTTTTAAGCCTGGATCTGGCAATATAGCATTTATTCAGAGCGACCTGGCTCAAGGTAGTTACTACGTAGACATCGTAACTGGTTCGCCGACGAAAAGCATTTCATATAGCATGACTCTTGGTGCCACAGCGATTCCGACCAATACACCATCCGATCCCGGTAATACTGCTGCTCAAGCTTTAGATGTGGGAAATCTCTCTGGTAGTAGTCGCGATTATCAAGATTTGGTAGGAACAAGCGATCGCAATGACTTCTATCGTTTTGTCATAACCGATACCCGTAGTTTCAACCTGTTCCTCAGCAACATCAGCAACTATGGGATTAACAACTTTGTGAGCGCTAATATCTATTTTGATGTTAATAACGATGGTGTACTAACTTCAAATGAGTATATTACTGGTACTGTTGCATCTGCTACTAGCAATGGTTCTATCTCGCGAATCCTGGAAGCAGGTACATACTATGTAGATATTTCACCGAGTACTCCCGATCCGACTATTAACAGTACCTACACTCTCGCCATGAGTGCGTAAGAACTGAAATTCAACCCACTATAACCCGTTGCCAGTGGGTGAACTGTTTAGCTCATCCACTTATTTTCATAACTATTGAAAAAAGATTACATTCATCATTTATTACTAAAAGAAAGTTATTTCCTTAATGTAAATATTTAAATAAATACCATAAATTACGAACGATCGTTAAGGACGAAGCGGCACTCCTCTCGTTAATCTGGCTTTCAATCTGTTCTTTCCCAGTAAAATGAGGTACATTTCAAAACAAGTTTTCTTGAAGAAATATGCTTTGAAATGTATTTCACAAAGTCTAATATTTGCGGTAATTTGCTATTAGCAATGACTCAATTAAGTAGCAAGAAATATATTTTGCCATCCCAGTTATTTCAATTTTTCATTTGTCAGTAATCATTTGTTTTGCTTCCTACTTAAACTCTCTACTAAACTCCTAAATAACGCCTTAAGAAACTTTCTAAATTTTCTAACTTGAAGTTGAACATTGACTCTAGTTTCGCAATTTCTGCGGGAGTACAGAAAAATTCATTAGCCAATAAAGTTCGGAACGTACCAAGGGATTTTTGCAAGTTAGGATTCGCCAAACCAACCAATCCACGTACTCCATCAAATGCAAATAAAGGAGGGTTAATTATCATTGGTTCTCGATTGAAAATCCGCCCAAAAATACGGGGAATATCTTCTCGCTTAAGAATATCTGGCCCTCCCACTGGCAAAATTTGATTTTTGGCAGCTGTCACGTTCACGGAGTCTACGGTTATTTGTGCTAAATCGTCAGTACTGATAATGGAAGTACGGTTTTTGGGGTCACCTAAAAGTAAGTAGATTCCCGTTTGTTGGAACTGTTCTGCTAAAGGTAGTAGATTGGAAGCAAATCCAGAAGGGCGCAAAATTGTATAATTCAATCCACTTTTTTGCAGATATTTTTCTACTTCTCGTTTGGCTTTAAAGGTAGGTGCATCTTCGTATCCCCGATCTACTCCTAGCACTGAAATAAAGGTAAAGTATTTAACACCTACTTCTTTAGCTCGATCGATCAATTCTATATTGGCTCGATAATCCAAAGCTAGGGAATTGCGATCGGACCCGTGAGCGCTGATGATATAGTCTACGCCTTGACAAGCTTTTTGGATATCTTTTTCCTGCTGTAAATCACCGACAAAAATTTCCGCCCCTCGGTGTTCCAGTTCTGCGTAGCGAGAGGATAGGCGGACGAACGCCCGCACGGGTAACTCTCTTTCTCGCAGTAAACGCACGACCCGACGACCTAATCCTCCTGTCGCTCCAGTTACTAGAAACATGACCTATTTCCTTATTGCAAGCTACAGATGTAAAGACGTTTTAGGAAACGTTTCGATGTCTGTAACGTTTAACGAAACATCTCTACATCTTCAAAATGTAACAATTACGGGAGCATGATCGCTGGGTTGGGTAAGTTGGCGGGGTGCGATATCGATCGTGCAACTGGTAGCGCGATCGTACAAAATGGGAGTCAAATAATGATGGTCGATTCGCCAACCCCAGTTACGCCGAAACGCACCAGAACGATAATCCCACCAACTGAAGTGTCCGCCTTCAGTTGTGAATTTGCGAAAAGCATCTGCTAATCCTAATTCTAAAACTTCTCGCAAGGCTTCTCGCTCCAAATCAGTTGCCATTACTTGTTTTTCTCTTCCTTTAGGATTATGAATATCTTTATCTTCTAAGGCAATATTAAAATCTCCACAAATTAATAAGCTATCTTGTTTTTCTAGCAAAACTTTCAGGTAATTTCGCAGTACTTTTAACCAGCGCAACTTATAATCGTATTTATCGCTACCTACCGCAGAACCATTGGGAACATAGACATTGACAATCTGAATGCCATCCACAACGCCAGCAATTACTCTTTTCTGTTCGTCAAAATCACCTCCATTTTCTTCCCCTACTATAGAAGAGAAACCCATACTTACATCCGTCATAGCAGTTTTGCTGATGATTGCTACGCCATTGTAAGATTTTTGTCCCAAAATATAAGCGTGATAGCCTAACATTTCAAAAGCAGTACGGGGAAAATCAATATCTTGTACTTTAGTTTCTTGCAGACACAAAACATCGACAGGATTTTCCAATAACCAATTTGTTACCTGTTCTAAGCGAATGCGAATTGAGTTGACGTTCCAAGTGGCGATTTTCATTCAGTAATAACTTTGCAAAGAGAAAGGTTTTTAGGAAAGAAGAATTCTGTAGTGAGAATTCAGAATAAATTATTGGAAGAGCCTAACCAATATGTTGTTGACCAGCCAACAATCGATTCACTGGTAAGCTTAAATCCATTGATTCATCTGCCATCTGCACAGAATCATCTTTGAATTATAGGTTTCCAGATTCCTGTACTCTTTTTGTTCGAGCGTTCTGAAAAATTATATAACAATCATCAGCATTAAACTAGCTTTTAAATTATCATCTTTAAAGATATTTCTAAAAGGTTAGGAAATGGCAAAAAATATTCTGCTTTTAACTTTCGATGATGATAGCGTGCTGACACTACGAGAACGCAGCGCTGGGGGATTCGTCATCTCTTATGAAGATAGGGAGGGTGAAGAAACCAAGCTAGTACGTTTAGATGAGGAAATTGATTTCGATTTAGCAAAATCTATCTTTTTTATGGTGGCCGATCGCTGGGGTTGGGATGAAGAATTCACCGATGATGATGATGATGAAAAAGACGACGATGATGATGAAGACGATGAGTAGTTTACCTGAATAGAGTCATCAATTTGTTAAGGAATGGGTAATAGGTAACCAATCTGCCAATAAATAATTTACCTATTAACCCAAGTTGCTAGTTATAAGCGTGGCTCTTTCTTAGCCATCTAAACCTAGTACTCACAGCGTTAGAATCCCCCTCACCCCCCTTACTCAAGGGGGGAAACGGAAATAATTAATAACTAGCAACTTGCGTTGTTACCCATTGCTAATTACCCGCTAGTTACATAGCGCAACTCAATCCACCAGCTTTTTGAGTGAAACGAAGATTTTCCCGATAATCAACTTGGCAATCAATTACGGCAGGAACATTTTGTTCGAGAGCTTCTTTCAAAATAGGAATAAAATCGCTAGTTGATTGCACTCGATAACCTTTTAATCCCATACTTTCCGCAAATTTAACAAAATCTGGATTGCCAAATTTGATGAAAGAAGAACGACCCATTTGGTTTTCTTGCTTCCACTCGATCAAGCCGTAACCGCCATCGTTGAAGATGATGGTAACGAAATTAGTTCCGACGCGCAGAGCGGTTTCCAGTTCTTGACAATTCATCATGAAACCGCCGTCTCCGGTAACGGCAACCACTTTTTTATCAGGTGCCACTAATTTGGCTGCCATTGCTCCCGGTATGGCAATTCCCATTGCGGCAAACCCATTAGAAATAATACAAGTATTGGGGCGTTCGCAGTGATAATGTCGTGCCATCCACATTTTATGAGCGCCGACATCGGAAATTACGATATCTTCCGGCCCCATGACTTGCCGCAAATCGTAAATTAGTTTTTGAGGCTTAATGGGAAAAGCATCATCGTTGGCATAGTGTTCGTAATCTGCTCGGATATCATCTCTTAATTCCAAAGCATAAGGGTTAGGTTTACCAGTGCGATCGGCTCTTTGCAAAATTTCATCTAACGAATCGGAAATATCGCCGACTACTTCCGCGATTGGAATATAGTTGCTATCGATTTCCGCATGGGTAGCGGCAATGTGAACGATCGGGATTTTCCCATCAGGATTCCACTTTTTCGGTGAATATTCGATTAAATCGTAACCAATGGCAATTACCAAATCTGCGCGATCGAACCCACAGTTGATATAATCGCGCAACTGCAAACCAACTGCCCATAAAGCTAAGGGATGGGTGTAAGGAATCACCCCTTTACCCATAAAAGTATTAGCAACCGGGATATTTAATTGGCTGGCAAATTGAGTAACCGCTTCGCTAGCATTAGCGCGAATCGCACCATTACCCACTAAAATTATGGGGTTATTGGCTTTAGAAATAACTTCGGATGCGTGCTTAATACTGCGAAAAGAAGCAAAAGTTTTTTCTACATCACCTTTACTAAGTGGTTCCCCAGTAACAGGCATCGCAGCAATATTTTCCGGCACGTCAATGTGAACGGCACCAGGTTTTTCTGTCTGAGCTAACTTAAAAGCTTTGCGAACAACTTCCGGTGCAATACTCGGTCTGACAATTTGGGTATTCCACTTAGTTACTGGCGCGAACATCGCCACCAAATCTAAATATTGATGGGATTCTTTGTGCATCCGATCGGTTCCCACTTGTCCGGTAATTGCTACTAGCGGCGCTCCATCTAAGTTGGCATCAGCAACACCTGTCATCAAGTTGGTTGCACCGGGGCCAAGAGTAGAAAGACATACTCCAGCTTGTCCGGTTAAACGACCATAAACATCTGCCATGAAAGCAGCGCCTTGTTCGTGACGAGTAGTAATAAACTGAATAGAAGAATTTCTGATTGCTTCTAATACGTGAAGGTTTTCTTCCCCTGGAAGGCCGAAAATATAGCGTACTCCCTCATTTTCCAGACAGCGTACTAGTAATTCGGCTGTATTCATTTCTCCCATATTATTTCACCCACACTGTTTTGATATTGACAAATTCGTGAATGCCTTGAACGCCGAGTTCTCGTCCGTATCCGGAACGTTTAATTCCACCGAATGGTAAACGGGGATCGGATTTAACTAAGCCATTAATAAATACGGCACCTGCTTCTAATTCAGAAATCAAGTGCTGTGCTTCTGATTCCACATTTGTCCAGGCACTAGCTCCCAATCCGAAGGGAATTGCGTTAGCACGTTCAATTGCTTCATCAATATTTTTGACTCGGAATAAGAGCGCTACTGGGCCGAAAAATTCTTCTCGATCGGCAGGAGTACCGGGCCCAAAATCGGCCAAAATAGTCGCTGGATAAAAGTTGCCGGGGCGATCGGACAAACGATGTCCACCAGTGAGAGCTTTCGCGCCTTTGTTGATGCAAGTTTGCACTAGTTGGTCGATTTCGTCCAGAATACTTGTGGTTGCCAATGGCCCCAAGTCAGTATCTCGATTCATCGGATCGCCAATTTTTAAGGCTTGGAATTTTTCGATTAGTTTTTGTTGAAATTCATCTGCGATCGCTTCAGCTAAAATAAAGCGCTTGGCAGCAATACAAGATTGTCCGTTATTTAACATCCGTGCCGTGACAGCAGAGGAAACTGCCGCTTCTAAGTCGGCACTTTCCAGTACGATAAACGGATCGCTACCTCCTAATTCCAAAACGGTTTTTTTGATATACTTACCTGCTAAAGAGGCCAGAGAAGCACCTGCCGGTTCGCTCCCCGTAAGGGTAGCTGCTTTTACCCTTTCGTCGGCGATGATGTCGGCTACTTTGTCTGCTCCTACCAGCAAGGTTTGAAATACTCCTTCCGGAAAGCCTGCCTCTAGTAAAATTTTTTCAATGGCCAAGGCACATTGAGGCACGTTAGAAGCGTGTTTGAGCAATCCGACGTTTCCTGCCATCAGTCCTGGGGCTACAAAGCGGAATACTTGCCAAAAGGGAAAATTCCAAGGCATTACGGCTAAAATGGCTCCCAATGGCTCGTAGCGGACAAAGCTGTGGCTGGCATCGCTGTCTACTATTACGTCTGCCAGAAATTCTGCCGCTTTTTCGGCATAATAACGACAAACTAAGGCGCATTTTTCGATTTCTGCGATCGCGGCTTTGATTGGCTTACCCATTTCCAGAGTCATGATTTTGGCAAACTGTTCCCGATCGCGCTCCAGGATGTTCGCCGCCTCCTTCATCCACTCCCCTCTTTGGCTTAAGGGAATTTTGCGGTAATCTGCAAATGCCTTCTCTGCCAACTGCAACTTTGTTTCGATTTCACTTGAAGTTAAAGCTTCAAAGGTTTGTAGCGTTTCTCCCGTCGCCGGATTAATGGTGGCAATAGCCATTGTTTGAATGTCCTCCTACAGAAACAGACTACGGGGCAAGGGCTAGCTCTGTTAATTTCTTCCGTCGCATCAAAAGTTCCCTACATGGAAATGTAGGTTTGAGAGTTGCGATGTGAGATGTTTAATTTCCAATAAGATTTAAAATTCTCCTGCTCCCCATCCATTTATAGGCTAGCAACCTCTCGCCGGAACAATAGATTGGGAAAGGGGAAAAGGGAAAAGAAGGAAAAGCCGATCGTCAAATCGTTTTCGCTCTCGATCTTCCTCTTCTTTCTTACCAAAGTGTCCCGTCTTTGATTTGTAGCCTACTTTATATATTGTTTCACACTAGACATAGTAAAAAAGAAACATTTTATAGGTATATTTATCTTTGTGTTAAAATTTAATGAATAATTTAGTATTTCCTTGAAGAATGTTAAATTAAGTTAAAAATATAGATGAGCACTGCTGGCCAATACCATTCTCGATCGCTTAAACCCAAAACATTGGCAAAGCGTGCATTATTCTATACGAGCCAATCCATTGCAAGCGCCACTGATTTTTCCTGCCTTCCTTTTCTGCCTGCGTTAGTGAATTAAATTTCGCTAAAACTTTTAATAACAGGGAATGTGAGAAAAAAGTTTCCTTCGTGCCGCTTGGGGAATGCCTCATCCATTCCGATCGAAAGAATGGCGCTGATAAATTAACCATTTCCCCGGAAAAAGCATGAACGATTTCCCTCATTTACCCAACAATAGTGCTTCCCCTATTTTGAATCGTCCCTTAGTTCTGGTAGCGGACGATCATGAAGACAATCTGATGCTGATTTCTCTAGCAGTGCAACAACTTTTAGGGTATTCCTCGATCGCTGCTCAAGATGGCCCGACGACGATCTGTTTAGCTCAACTATACCAACCAGATTTGATTCTGCTCGATATCGTACTGCCTCATTTGAATGGCATAGAAGTAATCCATCGTCTCAAACAACATCCTCAAACCAAACATATCCCGATCGTCGCAGTGACGGCTTTAGCAAAAAGAGAAGATTGCGATCGCATTTTGGCTGCTGGTTGTGATGATTACATCAGCAAGCCTTATATGCTCGAAGACTTAGAAACCACGATCCATCGCTATATATCTGTACCATCCCTGGTTTAACTTTCTTAATTGATTCCCGATCTCTCAATCAAGGCTTACTAGCTAGAATAGCGATCGTACCAGTCCGGCCAGTTTCTAAACTAGTATCCATCAGGAGGTCAACCACGGCAACGCCAAACACTTCCTCTATAATCTGCTTCAATTGCGGTTTAATAACAGCTTCAACATTTAATTTTACTTGTTGGGCCAGAGTAGGGTCGTCATTCCTTGCTAACAGTTGCAACGGGCGACTGAGCGTATTTTCCAAAACGATTGTCAGCGTGTTATCAACCAGTTTACACCTTACTTCGCTTGGCTCGTGTTCCACCAACCTACAATACAATTGTCGGATGCGTTGTGACAAAACTGGTTGCCATTGTTGCTCTGTCTGGTTTGCGATCGACTTCTCCATAAAGTACACAACAAAATTTGGAGTCAGAGGTAAGATTGGTAGCTTAATTTGATGGTAATTATAGACACAATCTGAAAAACTAGTCAAAAGGAATATTTATTGCAAAACATCGGCTACATAGCATAATAGAAGACTTATTAAAGTTATGTATGATACCAAATAAATAATTTAACCGATGCTCGTTTTTACTTGCCCAGATTATTAACCGATCGCTTCCAGCGGCTAATTCCTCGCGTAACAAACTTTTGAGAAATGGGTAATCGGTAGCAGATAGTCACTAACATATCAATAGATGATGTTTGCTTTTCTACTCACTACCTACTACCAATTTCCACGATCGTAATTAGCACCTTGCGTTAATATTCTCAGTGATGACCCCCTTGCCTGATACTGGACGTATTACCCAGCTAGGCTGAAGCATTCCTGACTTAAGACCTCAAAGCTGTATTTTTTAGCTTTTTTACAGTAAAATATGCCAGTTAGCTAATATTGTGAAGCATCGAACGGCGATCGATCCGCCGATTCTTCATATATCGTTACGAGCCAATCTGTGTCAAGCGCCATTGAGCCGCTTGAGGAATGCCTCGTCCTTTCTTACTTCAGACATTACCAGTAAAACTACTTTCCTAGAAAAGAGAATGGATATGGAATTTTCTCTTGGCGGCGGTGAAGAATCGGTTAGCCAAAAACCTTTAGTATTAGCAGTTGATGATAATGAAGATAACTTGGTGCTAATAAGTTTTACCCTCGATTTGATTGGCTGTAACTTTATTACGGCTAAAAACGGTGAAACAACAATTAAATTAGCGCAAACTCACCAGCCAGATTTAATTTTGCTAGATATCATGTTGCCGGATATAAATGGGATTGAAATTATTACCAGGCTGAGAGAAAATTCGCAAACAAAGGATATTCCCGTGATTGCAGTTACAGCTTTAGCCCGACCAGAAGATCGGCGAAATATTCTAGCGGCTGGTTGCAATGATTATATAAGTAAACCCTATGTCGTAGATGACTTAGAAGCCGTACTCCGCCGCTATCTCAACTAAATGGCTTTTAAGATCTTTGTCGCTTTGAATTAGAAGAGGAATCTCGTACTTGTGGTTCGCTAGCTAAAATTGCGATCGTACCAGTACGACCTGTTTCTAATTTGGCATCGCTGAGCAGGTCGATCACGCAAACTCCCACTACTTTTTCGATTAAGTCTTTCAGTTGAGGCTGAATAGCTGCATCTAAATCAAAGCGCACTTGTTCGGCTAGTTCCTGTTGACCGCTATTGACTAGAAGTTGTTCTGGTTGGGTAAGTGCATTTTCTAAAACAATGACGACTTTTGCATCGATAATTTGGCAAGTTACTTGGCTGGGTTGATGGCCCAATTGATTGCGATACAAAGCCTGTATCCCCTGTGCGAGGGTGCGCTCTAATTGCCCGCGAGTAGGGGCTTGTTTTTCCATAGTTACCGATGTATTCCTGAAAACAGAACAACTAATATACTCTAATTGATAGCATATCAAACTTTAGGAGGATGAAAAAACCCTTATATATACCGATTTTTCTTGGCAAGAGCTTGTTTGGTTAACGGCCATTAAAGTCGGCAATTCAACCCGTAAATTATCGGCCAAAATCTGTCATTATAACCCGATCTTTAAATCATCTATTATAATACTTATTTAATTAAAATCACGCGGGAATAAAACCTTTATATCTACAGTAAATAGCCTGATAATTAGGTTGTATAAGATAAGATTCAACACGAATTGCAATTTGAATAGAAAATGAGAGTATTTGGGTGGCAACCGTTGACATAGCGCGTTCAATGCACCCTATGTCAACGGCAATCTAAAGTTAAGGATAGAGCAAAATTTTGTAGGTTTCCGGAGTGGGAGAAACCGCTCGATCCACGGCGGCAGCTAAGTCTTTGAGGGGATAGCGATCGCTAATCAACGCATCTACATCTATTCGTCGGTTAAACACAATATCAGTTGCCAAAGATTGCACCCGATAAGAAGAACTGTAACTACCCATCAAATCAATTTCCCGCCGATACAAAATGTTGGGATTGATAGGAATTTCTACCTCATCAGGAAATTCAGCAAAAAATAGAATTTTACCGCCTTTGCGAGTACAGTCAATTGCTTGGAAAAAAGCTCGATCGCTGGGAACGGCTAACAGCGTAGTATCTACTCCCAAACCGCCCGTCATGGCTTGTATCTTTGCCGGTAAATCGGGATCGCGAGCATCAAAAGCAGCTTCTGCCCCCATCTGTAAAGCTTTTTCAATTCGGGAAGGCAACAAGTCCGTGGCGATCGCCTTCGCACCAAAATATTTTACCAACATCACGAACATCAGTCCGATCGGCCCAGCGCCAGTCACCAAAACCGTTTGACCAGGTGCTATTTGCGCTTTTTTCACAGCCTTCAAGCAGCAATTAGTAGGCTCGACAAAACTCGCCTGCTCAAAAGTTACATCATCCGGGATCGGAATCAACCCACCATTGCGAACAATATGACCCGGAACCTTCACGTATTCTGCAAAACCGCCGCCGCTGGGTGCAAAACCAGCAGTTGTGGTGACGTTCTTATAAACATCACACATAGAAAAATTGTCGTTTAAGCAGTATTGGCAGTGCATACAGGGTATATGGTGCATCACTACCACCCGCTGTCCCACCTGCCAATTACTCACTCCACTTCCTACAGCAGAGATTACCCCAGCGGTTTCGTGTCCGAAGATGCGCGGGGGTTGATAAAGGGGATAGCGAATTTTCTTTATATCAGACTGACACAAACCAACTACCCGTACCCGTACCAATACCTCATCGGTTGCCAGTTCTGGTATGGGTACTTCTTCGTAACTTAGGTTATTAACGCCTCTGAATACCTGTGCTTTCATCGCTTTGTCGATCGTCATTTATCACAAGACAGTTGTCCTTTGTTCTCTATCGTTTGTCAAGCACTCATCAGCAAAATAGTTTTATTCTGCTTTTGATTAGTAGGTGTATTCCAGTAATCGATTTTTGAATAGAGCGATCGTTTCCTCAATCTAAGCTAATGGATAAAATTTCGCTCTGTCGATCCTTACTGGCATGGAGACACAATTAAACCAAGTAATTTCCCACTGATTTTCGTCACCTAAAAATAGGTAATTTTTCATATCCCATTTCTTATTTAGTACCAGCACATCTTATTAAAAGTAAAAACCAATATCGAGGACGGATTTTTAAAATTTTCCTGATGCTAAATCTGAATGCCTGTAACAGGAATTAGCAATGCAGACAGGCAGATTTTTTATGGGACATCACAAATCTATTTTTTGGATGGGGTTACTTTTTGTTCTCTTCACGCCTGTTTCCCAGGCAGTTGAAATTCAGGCAACTAAATTTTTATCATCTCATAATTCGGAAGAAACAATACCACAAAGTATCGATCCAGAGCAAACTTTAGAATGGCAATCCGGATTCTCTCCTTGTCATAGAGGTAGTGGACGACGTTGTGCAGCCCATTAATCTTTTTGTTCTTTAAGGTTGCCGATATAAGTAAGCTAACTTGTTACTAATTTTCCGGATTTCGAGCAAGCAAATCGCTCTGAAGAGTGAGTCTAAAACCTAAAATATCGTATCGTTTGAACGACTAGTACCAAAATAAGGTACTACTATATTTATGTTGCTCCTCGTTGCTAAATTGCTTTTACAAAAAAGCTTTGAGACAGACGAGGAGAATATTTTTTTCAGGGACGAGCTTTTGCGATCGTTTTTTTTACTAATTTATTTTCACAGCGTTACTAATTTTTGCCCCGACCTCCTGCCTGCGGCCTCCTGCCACAATAGTAAATGAGATAGTCTGGAAGTGAAATGGGGTTCGATGCCTCCGATCGGGACGGAGGCATCAACGATCGGACACGGGACTTCAGAAACCACGATGGCTGACTTTCCATCTCCTTTGTCCGTAGCCGTATAATAACGATATAACTGCCTTAAATATGATTTACTAAAGACTTACGTACTAAGTTCTTTGGGACGACAGGGAGGGAAAAAACCTTGGATTGACCAGGCTGTTCTGTCTATCTCATCGCTGTTTCTCTCATTGCATCACCTATTATTGAGATGCGTAAGTTTGGGGAGCTTTACCTTTAGCCCTTCGATCTGTGAAACTAAGAATGTTTTTGTATCCGGCAGTCAGTAGGCTTAAATTCAGTAGATCGGCTAAATTTTTGAAAGCAGGGTACGTCTTAAACTTGACTTAAGAGTCATAAAACAAAAAGTAATGAGTGCCATCGTAGCAATCATTTCATTTCTAGTCTGTCAAGAGGTTTTCAGAAAAATGCGATCGCATTTGAGCGGGAAGCCCTCAATGACTATCTAGTGGTGAAATAGCTATCTATGCCTCAAAATTCTGTATCTAAACGATAGTAACCCTCTTAACATGAACAAAGACCTAGATCTGATCAAACGCCTCAGCCCCAGTGCAATGGATCAGATCATGCTTTACTTGGCATTCAGTGCCATGAGAACGAGCGGACACCGACATGGGGCGTTTTTAGATGCGGCAGCAACAGCAGCCAAGTGCGCCATTTACATGACCTATCTGGAACAGGGTCAAAACCTGCGGATGACCGGTCATTTGCACCATATCGAACCGAAAAGAGTAAAAGCGATCGTCGAGGAAGTCAGACAAGCGCTGACGGAAGGCAAACTGCTCAAGATGTTAGGTTCTCAGGAACCTCGCTATCTGATTCAGTTTCCCTACGTGTGGATGGAACAGTATCCTTGGGTACCTGGTCGATCGCGCATTGCCGGAACAAGCCTTACCTCTGAGGAAAAACGCCAAATAGAGGAAAAACTACCGCCTCATATCCCAGACGCTCAACTGATTAATTCCTTTCAATTCATGGAATTAATCGAATTTCTACATAACCGCTCACAGGAAGACTTACCTGAAGAAAGGCAAGTTCCCTTAAGCGAAGCTTTAGCAGAACACATCAAACGTCGCTTGATCTATGCAGGTACCGTGACTCGCATAGATTGCCCTTGGGGTCTTCCTTTCTACGCCCTGACTCGTGCCTCCTATTCTCCTTCCGATGATGAAGAGCGTACATATATTATGGTTGAGGATACCGCTCGGTATTTTCGCCTAATGAAAGGATGGCAAGAGCGACAATGCTATGTAATGCGAGTTTTAGAAGAATTAGACATTCCGCCAGAGCGAATCGAAGTAGCTTTACAAGATTTGGATCTGGTGATCCGAGAGTGGGCGGACAGACACCACCGAGAAGGCGGAGAAC
This sequence comes from Leptolyngbyaceae cyanobacterium, assembly GCA_036703985.1. Classification (GTDB taxonomy): domain Bacteria; phylum Cyanobacteriota; class Cyanobacteriia; order Cyanobacteriales; family Aerosakkonemataceae; genus DATNQN01. Next base: position 97,368 of record DATNQN010000070.1, on the reverse strand, counting down.
AGATGATTTTACAAATGGTTTTTGGCCCGAAAGATGATTAGCTTATCTTTAACTTTCATGTTACTCAAACAGCCAAAAATCAGGGGAACAGGAGGGTAGGGAAATTAACAAAAAATGCTCCTTGCACAAACCGAACGAAATCATCTAAGGTGTTAGCTTTTTCGCTATGCAATAGGGTGCCATCTACCTGCAACTAATTAAAGTCGAGCTATCCTAAAGCTGCCTAAATTAAATACATACTTTAAAATTGAAAGCTTATTAACAAGCGAAGGATAAATTAAAATTTAATAAAACAAATATGAGTTACAGCAGAGTCTAGTTAAGTGAAGTACAGGATAGAAACCCGGTTTCTTGAAGAAACCGGGTTTCTGTTAGCAGTTATATGCACCTCATTTACCTCGGAAAGCGCTGTAATATTTTATGCAAATACGGCATCATAGCCCCTATGATGGATTTTCTAGTAAGTTTTCCTGAGTGGTATTACTATCGCTTTGATTCCTGCTATCAAAATCGCTAATAATAGACTCTATGGAATTTAGTTCAACACTGTTGCGACTCTTTTCAATTCGTGGAGTCTCGCTTGACACTAAAATTGCTGCATCGGAGATTGATTGAGTTTTTTCAGTATCTTTCCAATGTTCGATGAACTCCTTCTTGAGCCAGGGGAGATGATCTTCAGTTGCTATTTCTATCCTTCTCATGCCACCAATTAACTGAATAGCACGTTGAGTGGGCGAACAAAGCTTTGATAAATCCCGATCTCCTCGGCTTGCCATTAGCACTACAGTTTCCCATTCTTCAGCAGCTTGCACGCTATTAGAACCTTGCAAAGCTTCAGCAAAATCGTTAGGGCAAGGGAAGAATTTGAGCGAGTCGAACACGACATCAAAAGCAGCGATAAACTCTTCATCACTAGCAATTTTAAAATTTAAGCGTTCGTAATATTTAGTACGAGTAGCGGTGGAAAAGGATTTTGGATCGCGGTTGCACATTTCACATAAAATATCGAAATGCTCGGTAAATACTTCTGGACTAATCATTAGAATTCTACCTCTTTAATTTCGTTATTTATCAGTTCTAAATCCCATTCAAAATTTTCATCAATCAACTGCTGTACGTAATCCCGATCGCCCTCCTTAATTAATCGTTGTAGCATCGCAATCCGCTCTTCATGAGAAGCCACGTTCAAGCGTTTATTTTTATATCCTAAAATTTTATTTCGTATATTAGTTAACTGAATTTTTCGTGCTAATTCTTCTGTGTCTCGCTTCACTTTTTCTGGTGGCGGCGATGGCTGGAAAGGCTTGCTGTCTTTTTCTGGCGTTAGTTCTGGAGTGGCATTTACTGCTTGAGCTTGCATTCTTTTTCTTCTATTTTTCTGAGCTTCTTCGATCGAACGAATTTTGTTTGGGCCGAGCATTCTTTTTAATTCTTGAATTCGTTGCTGTTGTTCGTAAATTTTTTTAATATCTCCTATACTAGGCATGGCTTCTAATTCTTCTTCGGGGCAACTAACGGCGATCCAAGCTTCCATAACTTCTCGTCTTCGATCGGGGTCAATCCATGCTTTTGCTATCCATTCCCGGACCATCATTAAAGCTTGTTGGGGGTTCGCTTCTTTTCCATGTTTCCAAATTACAACCTTAGTACTAATTAAATATGCTTCTAGTTCGGCATTGAATCTTTTTTGAGGTATTAAACGTGAGGAGCGATGGGGAAAAGTTATTTCCCAAGGGTAAATAGGATTACCTGAAATGTCTTTCGGCATTTTGTTTTCCCATTCGGGGTCTTCTGCTAGCTGCGCCCAATACTCGCTCTCAAATGTTGTTTTCATGTTTAATTAAAGAATAATATAAATATGTTTTTCCAATATACAGCTTAGCATTAACCTTGGCGTTAGGTAATTCCTGAAGGGGCGAGAACTACGCGCTAAAAATATACTGGATAAACATTTCGGCTCTTCAAATTCGCTGGTAATAAGGGCGTTTATGTGAGCTTAACGACATTAATTGGGCAGTTTGTTCAGCAATTAATGCCAGAAGTTCCTTCCAAGCATAAGCATCAAATTTATCACATTCCATTGGTTGTGTTCGCATGGCGTTAGCCATATTTAGCAATATATAACCTACCTATTTTTTCGGGCAACAATCTGTAAAATCAGCACGCAGTAAGGATTTTATACCAAATAAATACCCCTTTTATTCTTTCGTCTGTGTAGGCGAACTACCTTTTGGGAAGGCTAAGCGCTGACGCGCACGCTCCGCGAACGCCTACGTTTGTATAGCCACAGTTTCAACCGCCGAGTATAGATAGGGGTAGCTAATCCGGATTTGATATTATGGATTGTTGTCCCCCTTGAGACCAAAACCAGATATTGCTTATCAAAATGTTGCACTTCAGCCAAACTTAGCATTGCCTTAATTTATTCACTATGTTTAAATTAATAAATAAACAATAAAAAACCCCGGTTTTGCCGAGGAGTAAATAGGAGAGCTTGAAAATGTTAGACGCTTAGTTGAAAACTATAAAAAATTGGTAATTTGTAGACTGATATTTTTGAAAATTCAGCTTTCGATCAGGTAAATTTATTTATTTTTTTTGTTTTCAATCTATGTTAATTAATTTAACGGATTGTTTACAATAATTCAAGTATTCAAGCGGTGTCTGCGATTAAAATTTCTTTTGGTTTATATAGGCTGGATTAATCATTACATCTGAAAGCTGCATACCAATTTTTTACCCTTTGGTTTAGTTGCTGGTAAAGTTAGTCTCTTGACTAAAAGCAATATTTGTGATATAGAAGTATTTTACTATCGTTAAGTCAAATTTAAAGGCAGGGAAGCAAGAGAGTCGGGTAATTTTCCCTTGTTTGCTAATCCTAAATGATGCACCAACATCATTTCTTATGAAGAAACTTTGCTGATAAACCTCCTAAAAATAACTCAATAACAAGGCAAAGACGGAAAGTTTGGTTTTAAGTGTAATAAATATAACTATTTAAATCTACGTATGGAGAGAGGTATTTATTTGCTCAACACCATAGCAAATCATCACTTGGCACTTTCATCCAATTGGAGGAAGCAAGCAACAAAGATTGTCAGTATACTTATAAAATGTTCTGTAAAATACTACACTTTTCTCCGTCAACTTATCGATCGCTTTATTAAGCATTTTGTAATTCTTGTATCATCTTGTATGCAATCTTATTTGCTATTACTCTGATTGGGTATCTTAAAACATAAAGCAATAATTAAGAGGAGGTCGTATGACTCCGACCATGTTACGTCAATTATGGTCTGTAATTGAGACAACCCAAGCCAACATAATACTAAAGCTAGATGATGCCAGCCTAGCACAGTGGTTGCTCAAGCAAGTAAAAAATCAGCGATCGCTCGATGGCGATGAAACCAACATCTTGAACGACTACATTTACTCCAAACTAACCCTGATTCGAGATTTAGCGCTGGAACGGCAGTCAACTTGGCAAGAAAGTCACTAAAGCTATTAGTAATCTTTATCAAAACAACTGCCCTATAGTTGCTAAATTAGTATAATTTTTAACGTACCCATTTTCAGTAATTGAAAATACATGGGTACTAACTTAGTCTACTTTTTGATCGTGTTCTTCAATAAAAGAGCGCTACTTACTTTCGCGGGAAATTAATTAGGGAGAATTTCGAGCGATTTCCCTACTAATTTCTATGGTCTCTTTCGACAGAACCATTATTAATTGATAATGCAAGATTTCATCAAACGCTTCTATTCCTGCTGTTGAATTATCTAAAGGATTTTGTAAGATTAGATAATAGCTGCCGCCACTTCTTTACTTCTTTGCGAATTTTTCGTAAGCAACTGAAGATATTAAGAGAAATTCATAGTTTTGGATAAGCTAGCCAGAACAGTTATTTGTTTTTTGATTCAAGCTAATACAACAATTATGAAGTTTCGCTCGCTAATCACCAAATCTTTTTATACTTAAACTGCGATCTCAAATTTAATAGTGATTAGTCATCAGTCATTGGTTACTAAGTTAATTGCAAATATTAGTAGCAAAACAACTATAAATTTTAACAAATAACCCTTGACAAATGACAAATGACTAATCTTGCGGTGAAGGTTCTACAGTAGGAGTTGCTGATGGTAATGGCTCTTGAGATGGTAATGGTTCTTGAAGAATGGGGGAATTTGATTGGGAATTATTGAGAGTAGCGGCTACTAAAGCATAACCTAAGTAAGCAGGTAAAACGATCGCTGTCAAAGCCGCGATCGCGCCCAACCACATCAACGGTCTTGATGAAGAACCGTAATGACTGCGATAAGGGTCAAACTTTAATCGATCTGATTTAATTAAATCTCGTAAAGCCACAGGTCGCTTAAATCGCACCCGTCGGTCATCCAACTTTTCCAATAAAATCCAGCCAGCTTCTCCCTCCTCATCACACAAGCGCTGAAAAACCACCGGATCGCGAAAAATATCCCGATTAGCTCGCACGATTTTAAATTCCCAACCTGCTAATCGCATATCGCGGGATAACCCTTGTGTAGAACCGTTCGTTTGGAGAGGCGTTTCCGCTTCCGGACCGATCTTAGATTCGTAACGAGTCAAAATTTCTTCCTCCTCTTCATCTTCTTGCACCACTGTTGTTTGATACCAGCGCATCCATCCACCGATGGCTGTTGCTTGGAGACCAAGGCTACCTACAAATAAACTTAAAAAAGTAATTTTTAGCATTTTTTTCCTGCTGTTGTTAGTCTATTCCACTTCCTACCTGGATGGGCATTTCCGATCCGGGAACTGAGAAATGGCGCAAAAACTGGAATACAAGCACAAAAGAAATTCAGTAGCACTTCCCATCAATTTTCCAGTTTAAACTCAGGTAAATAACCTTCCAGCAGGTAATCTTGGCCGATATTTCGCAAACTAACTCTTTCTAACGTCAAAGCTTGACTCATAGCAGTTAATCCTAAATCTCCTACAGGAGTTGGCGCGACATTACCACCAACGATTTTAGGAGCAATAAAAGCCAAAATTTTCTGTACCGTTCCTTCTGCGATCGCCTTAGCTGCCAAAACACCTCCACATTCCCACAACACCGAGAGAAAACCTCGCTCGTACAAGTATGCTAAAGCACTAGTCGGCGTCAGTGATGTAAACTCCACCACCATCACCCCCCGTTCGAGCAACATTTGCTGAAAATCAGGATTAACTCCCTTCTCAGTCAACACCAAAGTAGCTGCTTCTGCCGTCTCCCATAAGTAAGCTTCTCTCGGCAGATCTAAGGTACGACTCATCACCACCCGCAAAGGATTACGGCTTTCTACTTGATGGCTGGTTAAATGGGGATTATCTCGCCTCACCGTATTACCCCCGACAATTACCGCATCACAAGCCGTTCGCAACTTATGAACTTCCCGACGAGCATCTTTTTCTGTAATCCAAGCACTATCACCTGTAGCAGTAGCAATCTTCCCATCCAAAGTCATCGCATATTTTAAAATCCCAAACGGACGCCGATACAAAACTCGATGAATAAAAGCCTCATTTAACTGGCGACAAGCATCCTCTTCGATCCCTACTACCACGTCAATACCAGCTTTTCGTAAGTTCTCGATCCCGCTACCCGACACGCGAGGATCGGGATCGATATTACCTACCACCACTCTCCCCACCCCAGCAGCGATCAAAGCTTCCGAACAAGGTGGCGTTCTTCCATAATGATTGCACGGCTCCAAATTAACGTAGAGAGTAGCACCTTTTGCTAAATCCCCAGCTTGTCGGAGGGCAAAAATTTCCGCGTGGGGATGACCCGCCCCCGGATGATATCCTTCTCCGACGATTTCCCCTTCTTTAACTATCACCGACCCAACCAAAGGATTGGGAGCCGTTCTTCCTATAGCTTGACGAGCTAGTTCCAGACAGCGACGCATCATCACCCGGTCGAATTCTTCGTTGTTCATCGTTCAAAAGCTGATTGCCCAATGTTGCTATTTTGTCTTGTTTAGCATGAACTATGAACTCATCAATCACTCGATTTTAGAGTTTAAATTGAACAATTGAAGAATTAACTAGATGAATTCGGAGCTTTCAAATCGTTTCCCCTCATATCCCCTACCTATCACCTACTACTTACTCAAGTTATCGCTTAATTTTTGGCAGTTTCTAATAAGTTGAGATTTGCCCACCAGCGATTGAGAGGATAATAAAGAACCGGTGCCCAAAGACTGCTTAGAATTGCCGAAGTAAGCGCAATTTTTTGGTGATCTGTCCAAACTTCAGCCATCGGACGCAGCCCCATACTAATAAACTGAAGTGCTAATACGCTTTCCGAAATTAGCGCCATCCCAAATACAATTAAGGCAACAGAAATAAAATCCTCTTCCATATACCTTTGTTTTTTTAAGAGCGCCGTCAGAATTCCTATCACAGCTAAACCGATCGCATGACTGGGATAAGATGAAGTCATTCCATCCTGAATCAGCCCCAAAGTTATACCCGCCAGCGCTCCAGACCAAGCACTGCGTTTGACGCTCCACGCTACTACCCAAATCAACAACCAATTTGGCCCCATACCCAGTAATTCCATTCCCGGTAATCTAGTCGGCAAAATTAGCAAACACAGAATCACGGAGAAGAAAATTACGATCGCATTGGCAATTTTCCGGCTATTGGGATGCCACTTAGCAACATTAATCAACCTTTTCGGTTTTTTGGTAGCAGAAGAGGAATAACTATTCATAGGTAATAGTCGAGTGGCGTAAAGTAAAATCGGCTAAATTTTCTCATTATAATCACGAAACCAGCGGAATTAAAAATTACTAATACTCATTTTCCACTGCTTTTTTATGGTGATTTTTAACAAGAAATAATTATTCAAACCACTCGGACTCCCATTCATGATGAATTAGAGTCCGAGTGGCGAATGAATATGAGGGTTTAATAACCCTGGTTGCCAGTAAGATTTAGCAATCGTCAACCGATTGGCCGAAATAAATCCCTTGCTAATTGATTCTGAATTCTCAATTTTCAATTCTGCATTCTTCTGTAATTTTTTGCTTTTTATTTTTTTGTTCTCATTCACCAAAAGGCTCTTCACTCAGCAGCGTACACCACTACCCATTCCAAATAACTAGTAGGTGCAGAAAGCACGATTACCGCCTCAGGAGCGGGACTTTGGCTGAGATTCACCGATTCTATCTTTCCGATAGGCACCCCTGATGGAAATAGCTGGCTGACGGATGACGTAGCCACCATATCGCCACGACGGACATCTGGAACTCTTTCAAAAAATTGCATTACTGCTCGGTTTCCTGATTGACCGCGCATTATCCCCATATAGCGACTGCGGCTGATCGTTACTCCTACCCGGCTGGTCGGATCGCTAATTAGCAGTACGCGACTGGTATTATTAGTTACGCTGACAATCCTACCCACCAAACCACCAGGTGCCGTGACTATATCACCTTCTTTGATTCCGGTTGCACTGCCTCTACCCAAAGTAACCTGATGCCACCAATGATCGGCACTCCTGCCCACAATGGGAGCTAAAATTCCCTCTTTTTTATTGGCAGATACATAGCCGAGTAACTCTCGCAATTTTTTGTTTTCGCTTTCGATTTCCTCTAAGCGTCCTTGCAGTTCTAAAGTTTTAGCATCAGCTAGAACCTCTTGTTTATTAGGGTTGGATTGAAAAGGACGGGTTAGCAACTGGTACATTTCAAATACTGCTGCGCTTTGAGTTTGTTTAACAAACCAAGCAGCACTAATAGCTAAGCCAACCAGTCCTACTTGTAACCAATGACGATCCCACCAGCGACGAATTGTGTACATTCAACCAGAGTAATTTGTAATAAAAGTCAGCCGTCAGCATTCATTCACGAATCAAATATCAGAAATCAATCTGATTATTCGACTTTCTCACTGTATTTTTTCAAAATTACACAGTACGAGAACGACCGCTAAAAACGCGATCGAGTTGTTTGATATTTTCCAACACCCGACCTGTCCCCAATACAACACAGCTTAAAGGGTCTGCCGCTACGTGTACGACAATCCCAGTTTCGTGACTGATCAGGGTATCCAAACCTTTGAGCAAAGCACCGCCTCCAGCTAGCATAATGCCTCGATCGATGATGTCAGCTGCCAATTCGGGAGGAGTCCGTTCGAGAGTGCGCTTCACGGCATCCACAATTACAGCTAAAGGCTCCGACATACTTTCCCGGATTTCTGGGCCCTTGATAGTTACCGTGCGTGGTAAACCAGAGAGCAGGTGTAACCCTCTAACTTCCATGATCTGGTCGTCATCAGAACTGGTTGGATAAGCCGAAGCAATTTGAATCTTAATTTCCTCCGCAGTCCTTTCCCCAATTACCAGGTTATGAACTTTTTTCATGTACTGAACGATCGAGTCATTCAACTCGTCCCCAGCTACCCGTACTGATTCGCTGATCACCGTACCTTGCAAACTCAGGACTGCTACTTCCGTAGTCCCACCGCCGATATCGATAATCATGTTACCCGTCGGTTCGGCTACCGGTAATCCAGCCCCAATTGCTGCTGCTACAGGCTCGTCAATTAATCTGACATCTCTAGCCCCAGCTTGCAGGGCGGCATCCATGACAGCCCTTCTTTCGACTCCCGTAACCCCACTGGGAATCCCGATCACGATTCGGGGCTGAATTAAAGAATTACCTTCATTTACCCGCCGAATAAAGTACTTGAGCATCAACTCAGCACTATCAAAGTCAGCAATGACACCATCCCGCAGAGGCCGCAGAGCCACCACATTACCGGGACAGCGCCCCAGCATTTTCTTGGCTTCTTCTCCCACTGCCAAAGGCTCCATTCTGTCTTTGTCAATGGCTATCACTGAAGGTTCCTGGAGAACGATTCCTTTACCGGACACGTAAACCAGCGTATTAGCGGTACCGAGGTCGATACCCATGTCGCGAGATATTGGTATGCGATTGAAAAAACCCACGCGCTTCTTGGCCCCCAAAAAGAGATGCTTTTGTGTACGACTGTAACCTAACCGTGCTGGATTCTATTACGTTTTCTATCTGGCGTCTAGTCAAGCCGGATAATTCGTATCTAGAGGGCGATCGAAATCTGAATTTTACCCTCTTTTCGGTCTAAAGTAGATCCAAGTGAAAAGAGTACAACTGTACTGATAATCAATTATGACTCTCAATGTTGTTACCTTAGTAGGTCATGTAGGCCAAGACCCTGATGTTAAGTATTTCGAGCCAGATAAGGTTAAGTGTCGCCTGACTTTGGCAGTGAATCGCTGGACTCGCGATGGGAAGCAAACTGACTGGTTCAATCTCGAATTATGGGGAAGAGAAGCACAAGTAGCTACTAACTACGTGCGGAAGGGAAGTTTAATAGGCATCAAAGGTTCGTTGAAATTTGATACTTGGAGCGATCGCGCTACGGGTGTGAATCGTTCCTCACCTGTCATCAAAGTAGATCGGTTGGATCTGCTCGGATCGAAACGAGATGGTGATGCCAATCAAATGGATAACTATAACAGACCCGACGAGTTCTAATTTAATACCGCTTAATAACGAATTTGCAGAGTAACAAAAGCTTCCACTTGCTGTTCCCCCCCGATTACTGGCGTGGAAGCTTCTACCGCATCCATTCTGGCTGCTTGTAAAAGCGGTCTGGGTGGAGGTGGGGCAAAAGCATTATTGACTTGAATGGCAACGATTTCCCTCCGAGTCAGATTCAGGGTGCTTAAAACCACATCGGCTTGCTTTTGAGCATCCTGAGTAGCTTCCCGCAAAGCTTGCTCTCTAGCATTAGCCATCGCATCATCGGAAGCCACGAAACTAACACCGTCAATTCGCGTTGCCCCAGCTTGAACGGCTTCATCTAAAATATTTCCCGCTTGCTGGGTATTGACCCGAAAGCTGACTGTATTGCTAGCAGTGTATCCGGTCAACCGCTGCACGTTGTTTTCAAAGCTATAGTTAGGGTTAAGCCGAATACCAGTGGTTTGCAGTTTTTCCACATTACGCGATCGCAAAAATTCCACCACTGCCGCCGAACGCCTTGCCGCTTCCTGCTGTACTTCTCTAGCTGTTTTCCCCGAAACCTCCACGCCTAACTGAACTTGAGTAATCGTCGTGGGAACCATTTCAAGACCTCGACCAGTTACGGTTAAGGTTCTGAGCATCCTACTTTCTGCCTGTACTGCTTCTTGAGCGAACACTGGATTATTACTACTTAAACTCATAATTAATATTGCCAGCGCGAGCGGTATCGCTTTCAAACAATTACTAAAATTTAACTGATAAGCAATTCTAGACATTAGATTTTTCTCCTGCTGTACTAAGTCTGGTAAAAAGAAAAACAGGGTATTGGCCAGAATAGAAAAGCGATCGCCACTGAATACTCGATCGCCATTCTCATATTCCTAATTTCCTACTATGTCAGCCAGAAAAACCGATCGGTTACAGTTTTGGCAACATATTTGGCCTACCTTAGCCTCGACAAACTAGATGCAACCTTATATTCTCGAAAAACATAACTACCAGAAGATAGGCTGCATCGTGTTAAGAACCTTGTACATTAGAAAAAATGATTTGTGCAGAACCAATGGCTGATGCAGTTGTATGGATGAGTTCGTTTAACCCTATATTTTCGCTCCCAGCTTTCGGCAAAACAACACCACTGCTAGCAACAGCTACCGAATCACAAAATGCCCCAATGGTACTAGCAGGAGTACTTTTGAGTTTGGTAGTCATTTACTTAGCCAGTAAAATTGGCGCTGAAGTCTCTAACTGGCTCGGCTTACCACCAGTTTTAGGCGAATTAGTCGGCGGCGTAGTAGTAGGTGTTTCTGCTCTACATCTGTTGGTATTTCCAGAAGGCGGAATCGATGGTTCCCATTCCTTTATTATCAAGCTACTGGAGGCCACCGCTGGTTTAACTCCCGATGCCGCCCAAAGCACTTTCTTAGCCCAGAGCGAGGTAATTTCCGTTCTAGCAGAACTGGGCGTGATTATCCTGCTATTTGAAATAGGTTTGGAATCGAACCTCAAAGAACTGATGGCTGTCGGTATCCAGGCTACCGTCGTAGCAGTAGTGGGAGTCGCCGTACCATTTGCCGCTGGCACTGCTGGACTAATGGCTTTATTTGGCGTTCCGGCAATTCCGGCTATTTTTGCTGGTGCCGCTTTGACTGCTACCAGTATTGGTATAACCTCAAAAGTTTTGTCAGAATTAGGTCGTCTGAATTCCAAGGAAGGCCAAATAATTCTCGGTGCTGCTGTCATAGACGACGTACTGGGCATCATCGTCTTGGCTGTGGTAGCTAGCCTAGTAAAAACTGGCGAAGTGGATTTGATGAATGTGATCTATCTGATCGTCAGTGCTAGCGCTTTTCTACTCGGTGCGATTTTACTCGGCAGCATTTTCAACAAATCTTTTGTCTGGGTAGTTAATCAACTGAAGACTCGCGGCGGGTTAGTCGTTCCTGCTTTCATTTTTGCTTTTGTGATGGCCTATTTGGGGGCAGCTATCCACCTAGAAGCAATTCTCGGTGCTTTTGCTGCTGGATTAGTCCTCGACGAAACAGACAAGCGTAAAGAACTACAAAAACAAGTAGTTCCAATTGCTGATATCTTAGTACCGATCTTCTTCGTAACTGTAGGTGCAAAAACCGATTTAGGAGTTCTTAATCCAGCGATTCCCAGCAATCGAGAAGGTTTAGTGATGGCTGTTTTCTTGATTGCAGTAGCGATAATAGGCAAAATCGTGACTGGTTGGGCCGTGTTTGGTCAGCCTGGGATTAACCGTCTGGCGATCGGTGTCGGTATGATTCCACGGGGAGAAGTAGGACTGGTTTTTGCTGGTGTTGGTTCTGCTAGTGGAGCGCTTTCTAAACCAACAGAAGCCGCTATTATCATGATGGTTATCTTAACCACATTTTTAGCACCTCCACTGTTAAGATTAGTATTCGGAGAAGAGCAAACCGTGCTTGATTCAACTCAGGCCGAGTTAAGTAGTACGAACGGTTCACCTTTAAATGTTGCTAGCGTTAAAACTGAAGAGTCAGAGGAAGTCAAAACTCAAAATTAGTTCCTAAAGAAGGAAAAAACCAGTTTTAGATTTTAGATTGTCAGTTCTTACCAAAAAAACAAACCTCTGTAAATCTGCGTTCTTGTTGTTGACAATAAATGAAGATGGCTGCTGAAAATATCAGACTGAAATGGACAGTCTAAAATCTAAAACTTCTTTGAAAATAACCAAAGAAGAAAAAAATCTTTTTATTCCAATATTAGTTTTTTTGAAATATGATGCTCGTTAATGCTAGAGGTAAAAAACTGAATTTAATATTCTATATTAGGGAGAATGTTTATCCATCCGGATAGCCAAATTGATTGGATGAAAAAAAATTAGTCTATCGATCTAGGATTGAAACAAAAAATTTAAGAATCTCCATTTAGAATTCGGAATTCAGAACGTTTCTCGCTCCGGAATTCCAAATTTTGACAGGTGAATATGACTTCTTATGTTAGCTGTTCCGGCTTAGTTTGATAGCCAAAACTAACTATATTTCAATCATGGCCCCATGAAAACAGGATCTTCCGGTAGGATAAATCCGGTAACGTAGGATATATTAATTGCGTCGGTGTGAGGATAGTAAAATCGCAAAATCACTTTTTCTTGGAGTTGACGGGTAAATAGCAATCAATTAATTTTACTTAATCGATCGGGTTCGGCCTCTTTAATAGCAAGCCATACTTTGTTAACTGGTATGCTCATGAGAATCGTTCCCGTGTTGTTACTCATCTAGCTCACTGATTAAGTGATATTTTCTGATTGGTTATAGTGGCACATACAAAGGCTAACTGTGGGATTGTTCGCCCCAGCCTCAGTGCGTGCTTTTATCACCATGAGTATTTAACTCCCAACTTTTGCGAAAAGTTAGGAGTTCTAAATGTCAAAATCTTGGCCTAATGGCAAAATTTCGGCTATTAGGCTGCGAAAATCAGGAGAAACAATAGTGAAATTTCACTGGCTACTATCCAGTACTGTTTTAAGTCTATTTCTGCTTTCATCTCCAGCTTTGGCAGGTAGACTGCAATCGTGGCGTTTTGATGCCAATCAGAATCGACTGGTTTTTACTACCGACAGCGGCGTTCAACCCAAAGCACAACTTCTTTTCAATCCTACTCGTTTGGTGATCGATTTGCCCGGTACAAATTTCAACCGCCGGACAATATATCAGCAACTTAGAGGCGCGATGCGAGTATTGCGGATCGGTCAGTTAGACTCCCAAACAACTCGCTTGGTAATCGAATTAGACCCTGGTTACACTCTAGACCCAAAATTAGTGCAGTTCCAGGGGATTTCCCCCAGCCAGTGGATGGTGCAATTGCCAGCACCAGTTCGTACCCAAGAGCAAGCAAACAATTCTTCCCCTGATGGGGTAGATATTACCGCCAGCGGGCCGTCTTCTGCGACCCAAGTCCAAGATGTGCAAGTAACACCAGATGGATTTTTTATTCGTACCAGCGGTGCTAATCCGGAGTTTCACGTCAGACGAAGTAGCGATCGCACTACCATCGATGTCGAACTCCAAAACGCGAGCTTATCTTCCCAATTATCTTCTAAAGAGCTATCGGTCGATCGTAATAACAATGGGGTCAACAGAGTACAGGTAGCCCAATTAGAAACAACACCGCCAATGGTTCGTCTTACATTACAAGTAAATGGCGATAGTCCGGATTGGCAGGCTAGAGTTAGTAGTTTGGGTGGGATTATCGTCTTACCAACTTTGGGAGAAGACTCGACATCTTCTCAAGGAAATAGCGATCGACTGGCAACTATTCAGTCAGTCGAAGTAAGTGGAAATCAACTTTTAGTCAGAGCCGATCGAGCGATTACTTACAACAGCGGTTGGGATCGATCGTCTGGCGCTTACCGCATTACTTTATCTTCTGCTAAACTGAGCAATCGCATCAAGGAACCCCAACCAAATGCTAATAGTCCCGTATTAAGGGTACGAGTACGGCAAGAAAACCCTTCGACGGTAGTTGTTTTAGTATTACCTGCTTCTGGGGTACAGATTGGCGATGTCAATCAACCTACTCCCCAACTATTAGCTCTCTCATTACAAAACTCAACAGCGATTGCGGTTCCCCCTCCCAGCAATACCTTTTCTATTGCAGAATCTACTCCCAATTATCCCAGAACTCTTCCGACTCGCCGCCCCAATGCCCGTACTGTCGTTGTGGTAGATATCGGACACGGTGGAAAGGATGTCGGAGCGATCGGGATTGGCGGATTGCGGGAAAAGGATGTCATTCTACCAATTGGTAGAGAAGTGGCAAGAATACTAGAACAAAATGGTATCCAGGTAGTAATGACCAGAGATGATGACTATTTTGTTGACTTAGCACCCAGAGTAGCAATTGCCAAAAGAGTAAATGCAGACGTGTTTGTTAGCATTCATGCTAATGCGATCAATCTAACACGTACTGACATTAGCGGATTGGAAACTTATTATTACGGTAGTAGTGAAAGCGAACGTTTAGCTAGGACTATTCACGATACCATTCTCCAGAGCATCAATATTCAAGATCGAAGAGTACGACAAGCAAGATTTTATGTCTTACGACATAATCCGATGCCTGCGGTTTTAGTAGAAGTTGGTTTCGTAACTGGAGCAGAAGATGCTCCTAGATTAGCAACACCAGCCTATCAGAACCAAATGGCAGAGGCGATCGCTCGCGGTATTCTTCAGTACGTGCGACAAAATTATTAATCTAATCGATTTCCGGTCATGGCATATTGCCTAAGCCCCATTAAACTGTCAAATGACAACTGACAACTGACAAAGGACACATGACAACTGAGAAAATAGGGATTTTTGACAGCGGCGTTGGTGGTCTCACCGTTTTGAGAGAACTATATCGACAACTGCCTAATGAATCGATAATTTATTTTGGCGATACAGCCCGACTGCCTTACGGCAACCGTTCAGCGGCAGAAATTTTGCAATTTGTCCGAGAAATTCTTACCTGGATGAGTCAGCAGGGCGTAAAAATGGCGATCATGGCTTGTAACACCAGTTCCGCCCTTGCCTTAGAAATTGTCAGATCTGAGTTTAATTTTCCGATTTTAGGAGTGATTCTGCCAGGAGCTCGCGCTGCGGTCAGCCTCGGTAAGCGGATCGGTGTAATTGCCACTCCTGCCACGGCTGCTAGTAATGCTTATCGACGAGCAATCCAAGAAATCGATCCTGCTGTCCGAGTCTGGCAAGTCGGTTGTCCGGCATTTGTGCCATTGATTGAACAAAATCGAATTAGTGACCCGTATACATATGAAATTGCACGGGAATACCTAGCTCCTTTATTAGAGCAGCAGATCGATACACTCGTTTATGGCTGTACCCACTATCCTCATTTAGCACCCGTACTGAAGGCAATTTTGCCTCGCCATGTCAGTACTGTCGATCCAGCGGTTCATGTCGTGGCTGCGGCGGCTCAAGAACTAGACCTTTTAGCAATGAGAAATACAGGTCAACCCCAGCCTACGCGCTTTTGCGTGAGTGGCGATCCGCATCAGTTTGCTGAGTTATCCATTCAATGGTTGGGTTGCACGCCTTTAGTCGAGCAGGTGTGCTTGCCAACCACGATGAAGCTACACCAGATACCGCTAGAATCTCTGGAATGAGAATAGTAAAAGGGGTCATTCAATTTAAGATTGAAGAATTGACCCCACAGATAAACTTGGTAGCTCAAGCTAAAGCCAAAAATTTTTTCTTTCTAAGACAAGCATTAGAGAGTATTGAGACTATTTTCGCTTAGGATCGGGCTTGCTTATATTCAGCGATCAACCTTCAGGTCGTCGCCAAACACCTGACCTTTGAGCTAATATTAACAGCCCGTAAATTGCTAATAAGTATCCAGTCGCCAGAAGGGGAATCATCAGGGGCATATCTCGGTAAACCATAGTAGAGTGAGGAGTAAAGTGGAGGAACAAGGGTGTTTAATTAGCAATAGAGTATTGTCAGCCGACACGAACAAACTGGCCGATCGGACGGCTGTCATAAAAACGGATTATTTGGAGACTTTCTACCTTTAACTGTTGCCAGCGGTTGATTTAGTCTTTATATTAGGTGGCCATCTCACTAGGTGGCACTCAGTCTCCCCTCATCACCAAACCTAGTGGCTGTTTAAGGAAACTATTCCCAATCTATTGAGAATACATGAAAGCAGCAGCTACAGTTTTGAAGCTACTTTTACCTACAAAAATCCAGTCAGTCTGCTATTCCAGAAACAACTAGTTTGTGGTAGCTGCCTGGGAGCAAATATTTGAATTTGTTGAAATCCTTACTATCTAGCCTATCACAAGCTTCCTGGCTTTTCGAGGGTGATTTGAAAAATGCTTAAAAATTCTACACAATTTAAGAGTGATCTATTTACACGTAATAGAGTATGTAACCAGAGTCACTAGTAGCTTCTCTAAGTAAGCATACTATACCGCTCGGCTAGTGTTGGTAAGGGGAAATTAGGTCAATTATACTCATCCTTCTTTGATCTGAGAGAAGCTTCGCTTAAAATGAAGACAGAATATGTTAAATTTCTTGACAATTCTACCCCTAAAGTCAAGTAGAGTTGTTGGCAAAAATATGCTTCCTTAAAATCCTCATGCACTCTCAGGGTGCATAAGCCAAATTTATCAATAGGCAGCGTATAAACCCTTGCCATCGATCCTGCGGAGTAAATAACGTGGGTTTTCTAGCTAGACTTCTGTAACTATCACGCCTGAACTGGCAGATCCATGACCTCAACTACCTCCCTCTTTTCACCTGTTGAAGCAGACCTGCGTTTGCTGTCGGAGAACTTAAAACAGCTAGTTGGTAAGCGTCACCCTATCCTATCTGCCGCAGCAGAACACCTGTTTGGAGCAGGAGGAAAGCGGCTGAGACCTGCGATCGTCCTTTTGATTTCGCGAGCTACCAGCCAAAAGCAGGAGATTACCTCCCGTCATCGACGGCTAGCAGAAATTACCGAAATGATTCACACAGCTAGCTTGGTGCATGATGATGTAGTAGACGAATCGGAAATGCGCCGTGGAGTATCTACCGTACATAGTCTGTTTGGAAATCGCATCGCCGTATTAGCAGGAGATTTTCTGTTTGCTCAATCTTCGTGGTACTTAGCTAACTTGGATAATTTGGAGGTTGTTAAACTCCTATCCGAGGTGATTATGGACTTGGCAGCAGGAGAAATTCAGCAGGGACTCAATCGATTCGATACCAGTTTATCAATCGAAGCTTACCTGGAAAAAAGTTATTACAAAACTGCTTCCTTAATTGCCAACAGTGCGAAGGCTGCTGGCTGTTTGAGCGAAGTTTCTGCGGAAATGGCACATAATTTATATAGCTATGGGCGTCATCTTGGCTTAGCGTTCCAGGTTGTAGATGATATTTTGGATTTCACTGGTTCTACAGAAGTTTTAGGCAAACCAGCGGGTTCAGATTTAAGAAGTGGCAATTTAACTGCACCAGCTATATTTGCTCTTCAAGAAAAGCCATATCTAGAGGTGTTAATAGAAAGAGAATTTTCTCAGGATGGAGATTTAGAGCAGGCGCTCGAACTAATTAATGAAGGAATGGGAATTGAACGAGCCCGCGAATTAGCGGCACAACAAGCAAAATCTGCAGTGGAATACCTGGCAGATTTATCGCCTTCCGAATCCCGTCAAGCATTGATCGATATTGCTGACTACGTATTAAGTCGCTTGTATTGAATTTCCAGATTTTAGATTGAGAATTCAAAAGTAAAAATCTAAAATCTGAAATGACAATTCATTTCATGCTATGTCAGGCGGAAGATGACTCCGCCTGATTTTTTGTGTAGCAGAATTTTGTTGTAATTCAGACCTAATTAAATTTTGTAAATCTTCCCGACGTAATTCTATTCCAGATGAAAGGTTTCCTGGTGTTTCAAAAAAAACCGTACTATCAACTGCGTTCATAGCCACCATTTGAAATAAGATATGGGTAACCGGAACTGGAACAGCCATTACTTGAGGGTCTTTGAGAAAATGCGGGTCGGCTGTGACATCTTGGAGATTTGCGAAAGCATAAATAACACGCTTTTCCATGCCTGGATTAGCACGATTGCTTAAAGTAGTCAATATCCAGTTTCGATCCAAGGTTTGCAGGATATAGTATTGCGAATGGCGCAGTTGCTCGGCCAAGTTTTTGAGAACTGGTGCTAAAGTTTTCATGGCTTGGGGAGTATGCCCATCTTGGGGTGCGTTATCAATTAAAAGCTGAATTTGTCGATCTAATTCCATTGGAACGTTCAAAAGCTTTGGTCGTCTACATTTGAGTCTAGCTACTCACTCAAATCATCGCATTGAAGTGTGCTAGGGTCAGGATATTAATGAAGTATTGACGAGACAGGGAGAAATCTGGGCGCTCGCCTAGTGATGGTGTAACCAGATTCGCATTCGGGAAGAAGAATTTGCGGGTGCGTTAAGGAGCAAACCAAATGCGAGAACTTTTACTGTCTGTTTGGGAACGGGTGGTCTAAGGCTCCGCCATTGAATCTAAGTAATGGCTCAATCAGCCAGCGCCAACAACAACTAGCTTGGGAGAAATCTGCTAGCGTGGAGGCTATTTTTCAACTGCTCTTCAACGAACTCAAGCAGTCAACCCGTGCTTCAGAGCAGAATTGCCGAGAAGTCGCAGCGCGTCTAGCCACGGAAGTAATGCGAATATGTAACGAAAGTAGACGCATTCAAGAACTAGGCGCTGTGGAAACTTGGGCTACAAAACTCGCCCGTCACCGCCTACAGCAATGCCTCAATTACTATAAGTTGGGGTCTCCTGGCGGACGGGTAGAATTACACAGTACTCTGAGTGCGATCGTCTATCGTTACATTACACCACCTGGAGCATCTTCGCTCTATGAAAATCGCTTGACTTTAATCGAAGATTTCTTACAGGGATTTTATGTAGAAGCTTTAAATGCTTTTCGCCGGGAAGGAGCAACTTGCCAAATTGCCCCTACGAATCCGACTTACCGACCGGAAACTCTGCTGGAGTTGGCCGAATATCTGGCTTTTACAGAACGTTATGCCAAGCGCCGAATTCGTTTAGCTGGTTCCCGGAGCCAGCAATTAATTATTTTACGGGCGCAGACCTTCGTTCAAAAACAACCACCGGAGACTTCTGTTGATATGGAACAGGTGGCTGAGGGAGGAGCTTCTGAATCAGAGATTAGCTCGGATGAAGCTTTGTTGCAGCAAGTGCGACAAGCGATGATCGCGCAGGAAGAACCGCTCGGTCAGGAGGATGCCCTGCGCCAGTCGGTGATTAACGAGTTAATGGCTTATTTACAAGAACGTCAGCAAGAGGACTGCGCGGATTATTTCGCGCTTCGGTTGCAAGATCTGACTACCAGCGAAATAGAGGCCATAATGGGCTTAACACCGCGTCAGCGAGATTATTTGCAACAGCGGTTTAAGTATCATTTAATTCGCTTTGCTCTGTTGCATCGGTGGGAACTGGTGCATGAGTGGTTGGAAGCAGATTTAGAAAGAAATCTTGGCTTGACGCAAAAGCAATGGCAAGATTTTCTGGCTCAACTAGAGCCAGAGTACCTCAGGTTACTGCAAATGAAGCAACAAACTATTTCCGATCGAGAGATCGGACGCCAGCTGGGGTGGACGGTCAACCAGGTTCACAAGCAGTGGTTTAAGCTTCTAGAGAAAGCTTGGGATATTCGCAATTCATTCGTGTCCGGATCGGGTGCATCGACTGATGAACAGAGACATAGAAGCCTTCCCTGAACAATTCCTCGCGTGGTTACTACAAAGCGACCACCTGAAAGCCAAATCCCGTGGCGAGGAAAGTCTCAATGAAGATTTTCCTTCAGGTGATAGTCTGAGTAGTTCTGAATTAGAGGATTGTGATTTTGAAAATTGGGAAATAGATGATTTCGATTTACTGGAGTCAGAAGTATTGAACGCGGCACTCTCCAGCACTATTGAACCAGAGGTCTTGCAGCAACCACCTAGACCAGCAGATATTCCTGCTGTCAAAGAGCGTTTCCAAGCCCTTTTAAAGCGTCGGCTACAGAAGGAAATCCAGAGTAATCCACCCCTATTTCCGTGGGAAACCGAGATTTCTGATTACGAACCTGACCGCCCAAGTAAGATCGAGTCCGAATCCGCATTCCAAAGGGATTTATGGACGCCTCAGCAAGAGAAGATCGGATTGCCAGTTGCGATCGCCCCGAAAGTTTTCGCTCAATTGTTAGAACGCTGTCAGGCAGTAGTTCTTTCGTCTAGAAATGAAAAGGCGAAACTAGTACGTGCTTTGGAAACGCTTTTTCCCGGCCATTCTCAGATGTTAAGTAAGTTCGCTGACAAGATATTAATGCCTCTTCCTAAAAAAGATACCTCTGAGGTTAGTTTTTTTCATCAAGAGTCTAGGTTTCCGCGCAGCTATGAAGGGGCAACAGTGGCAGAACAAATGGTTTTGTTACTGCTAGCGGCTAGGGAAATTCTGAGCGCTCTCACTCTTAATTTATCGCCAAATCAGTTGGCTGTCGAAAGGCAATGGCAGACTACTGCTGGTTTGCTAACTTTGGAGGCTCAATATCAAACGGAAAAAGGATCGATCGGGTCTGTGAGGATAGGGGGTCAGTTTCCCTGTGGTGGCAGTTTAAAGTTGCAAGTGGGTCAAGCCCAAGCAGCTACTCACCGACCCGATCCCGGTTGTCTGAGCGTTGAATTATTTGATTTGGAACCTAATCAAACTTATCCTTTAGAAGTTCAATTTCAGCAAATCGGTCAGAAGCCGTTGATTTTTGCGCTGTTGGTGAATGGTTAGGATAGTTTAAATCAAGCATTGGGAGAAATTTGGCCCAATGCTTTACCAGTAGATAGTGGATCGGTCATTGGTCATTTGGTCATCGAATATTACATATTGGTTATTAGTTAGTAGCGAGATGATTGCTAACAACTAAATGACGAGCGATGATTTTTGACAAATGACTTTTGATACATTCAAGAATGCACCCTTTTTTGCTAGATTGCGGCAGCGCTTAGGGGCTGTCCCCGCACCAGAACCGGAAGAGTCGATTTGGCTGCGGGTACTAGTGCAGGCTTTAGTGGTAGTGGGAATTATCGCTACAGATGTGGCGGCGGAAACTCAAATCAGCTTTTGGGCGGTACCGTTGAGCATTGTAGGCGCGACTTGGAGTTGGTATCGCCGTCGCCATCGCAATATTCCCATGAAGTTTTTAATCGCGATCGGGATGATTTGGGCTTTGGCGTATTTTCTGACTAATTTGAGAGATGCGCTGAACGATACCCGGTTTATTTTGGCTGAGTTGTTAATTCAACTGCAAGTTTTACACAGTTTTGATTTACCGCGCCGTAAGGATTTGGGTTATTCGATGGTGATCGGTCTGATTTTATTGGGGGTGGCGGCTACCCTGAGTCAGACAATGGCTTTTGCGCCTTTGTTGTTGTTGTTTCTAGCGATCGCGCTCCCAGTTTTGGTGCTAGATTATCGATCGCGACTGGGATTAAGGGAAAGTTTATTCCAAAATTGGGAGAAAGGGAGCCGACGAAAGTTAGTTTTTCCTTTTTCTTTGAAAAGATTAAGTTTTTTGTTGTTGGTAGTTGTCGCGATCGGCTTAACGATTTTTGCGTTTTTACCGAGAGTTCCGGGCTATCAACTCAGATCTTTTCCCGTCAGTTCACCGATCGAGTTTACGGGCAGTTTTGACGGACGCAGTATCCGTAATCCCGGATACAATCGTAACGGGGAAGGTAGTAACGGTAACGGTACTGGTCAAGGTAGAAATAAGGAACAGGGTGCTGGGGAATTAGATGAGACTTTTTATTACGGTTTTAATGCCAAAATCAATCAAAATTTGCGAGGCTTTTTAAAGCCGAAAGTGGTGTTAAGGGTGCGATCGCAAGTGGAAGGTTTTTGGCGGGTATTGGCATTCGATCGCTACACCGGACAGGGTTGGGAAATTTCTCGTAATGAACAAACAACGACTATCGATCGCGGTAGTTGGTCTTATAAGTTTATGCTACCTACACCGCCAATCGCTAATCGTATTCAGGAAGTGGTGCAAACTTATACGGTGGTATCGGATATGCCAAATTTGATGCCAGCGATGCTATATGCTAAAGATATCTATTTCCCTACTGAAAAAATAGCAATCGATACGGAAGGTGGATTGCGATCGCCAGTAGATTTGAATGAGGGTCTTACTTATACTGTAGTTTCAGATGTACCGTATCGCGATCGTACCCTGCTCAATCAAGCCTCAACTAAGTACTCTAAAAATATCCAGAAATACTATTTGGAAGTACCTGCCAGTATCAAAGAAAAAGTCCGCCAACGCACGGAAGAAATTTTAGCTAATTCTAATCAGGTATCGAAGACAAGTAAACCAGTTACTACTGCATACGAAAAAGCTCTTTATCTTGCTCAATACCTGAAGCAAAATCCCAGCTATAAATTGGAAAAAGAGCCGCCATTTTTAGAAGATAACGAAGATTTGGTGGAAGCGTTTTTATTTGGTTATAAAAACAGTCCTCCCGGACAAAAAATCACGGGAGGTTATGGCGATCATTTCACCACTGCTTACACGATCATGTTGCGCTCGATTGGCATTCCAGCCAGAGTAGTAGGAGGATTTGCTCCCGGTGAATTCAATCCTTTTACTGGTTTATACGTGGTGAAAAATACCGACGCTTATTTAATGACTGAGGTATTTTTTCCCAAGTATGGTTGGTTCGCTTTCGATCCAATTCCCGGTCATCCTTTGATTCCTCCATCGATTGAAGAATATCAAACTTTTACACCACTTCAAAAATTTTGGCAGTGGGTAGCAGGTTGGTTACCTTCACCTGTAACTAATTTTTTCAATAATGTATTTGGGTTTATTTTCGTTTGGTTGTTTGGGGGAATTGCTTGGTTTTTAGGTTTGTTTAATCAAGGTTGGGCTGGATTATTTACTGCTTTAGTAATTGCGATCGCGCTCAGCTTTTTAGGCTGGTTAAGTTGGCAGGGTTGGCAATATTGGCGCTATCAAATTTGGTTGAGTAAATTGCATCCAATGGAAAGCATTTATCAACAGATGCTGAGATGGTTGGGAGAGCAAGGTTTGCGTAAACATCCCGCTTCTACGCCATTGGAATATGTAACTGTATCTCGGCAGAAATATTCTGGTGAAAGTGTCCAAGCGATTGAAGAAATTTCCCAAGCTTATGTTCGTTGGCGATATGGGAACGAGTCTCCTAATTTGGGTTATTTGCGGCGGAGATTGGAAGTTTTGAGGAGTTCCCAGTTTAAGAAGTTGAGGAGGCGTAGATCTGTTTAGAGTAAATTAGGTAAAATTTTAGCCCCCATTGATGGGGGTTTTTTGTTATGAGTATGCGTCGGAAGTTTAAGATTAATGATTTTCAATTTATAGTAGAAGAAAGAGGGCTTTTATGCAGAAGCCAAAAGGTAAAAACTAAGAAAATCAATGGTTTGAGCAATTAAGTATGGCTTAAACGCCTTGGCGCTTGCTATAAATTATTTTATTTGACTCCCCTAAAATTTATAATAAATAAAATTAAAAATCCTGGCATCAGATGACCAGACAACCGCACGATCAATTCGCTAAACAATATTTAGAAGAACTACTCGCAACACTTGGCGAAATAGAAATCAGCCGCGAAATTGCTGGAGAAACTCGCCAAGTTGATATCTCTTTTGCACCCGATCCAACAGCCGATCGCGAAATCCTGGGATTACTGGGTAAAATGGTATCTACGCCCTGCTTGCTGGAACCATTTCGCAACCAACCCAGCAAAACAGAGATTCGCAACTGTATCATTAAACTATTTTCTCTGCATGGCGAGTTACAGCGCAGAGCAAGGCGCGAAGATGAGGAACTTCCCGAAAATGAATTGCCAATTTTGTGGATTTTGGCAACCTCTGCTTCCCCAGCTTTAGTCGATAGCTTTGGTGCTAAACTAGAGCCAGACAATTGGCCGCAAGGTGTTTACTTGTTAGCCGAATCCTTAAAAACGGGGATAGTGGCGATAAATCAATTACCAGTTAATTCAGAAACGCTTTGGCTGAGAATTCTGGGAAAAGGGATAACTCAGCAACAAGCTATTAATGAAATTACCGCACTTCCTCCGGAAAACAGATTACGCAGGAACATATTAGAACTAGTTTCTACCTGGCGGATTAGCGTTGAAAGAAAAGATAATTTAACGGAAGATGAGAGGGAATTGATTATGAATTTAACACCAGCTTATCTGGAATGGCGGGAAAATACTTTACGGGAAGGACGCCAAGAAGGATTACGAGAAGGAGTACGAGAAGGAAGTCTAGAAGAACGTCGTCTGGTAGTAGGAAATTTGTTGAGGCTGCGATTTGGTGCTGTAGATGAAGAATTATCTAGGGTAATTGAACCTTTGTTACAATTGCCGCCAGAGGAATATTCGCGTTTGCTTCTGCAATTATCTCGCGAAGAGTTGTTGGCTAGATTTGGGATTGAATGAGAAACGAAACTCTTAGAATGGAGGCGGTGCAATCACCGATTATTCCGGTGGTGGCGGAGTTAATTCGCAGTTGTCCCGGTACGATTTCTTTGGGACAAGGGGTGGTATATTATGGCCCACCGTCAAATGCGATCGCAAAAATTACCGAATTTCTAGCGAATCCCCAAAATCACAAATACCAAGCGGTAGAAGGAATTCCAGCCTTACAAGAAGCGATTAAACATAAACTGTTAGTTGAAAATAAGATCGAAATTGATGACGATCGCTGTATTGTGGTGACTGCTGGCGGAAATATGGCGTTTATGAACGCGGTACTGGCGATTACTTCGCCGGGGGATGAGATAATACTGCAAACGCCATATTATTTTAATCATGAAATGGCGATCGCGATCGCGAGTTGCCGACCTATACTGGTAGCTACCGATGAAAATTATCAGTTACGTCTAGATGCTATAGAAAAAGCAATTACTGATAAAACAAGAGCGGTTGTTACCATTTCGCCTAACAATCCCACAGGTGCAGTTTATCCCAAAGAAGCATTACAAGCAGTTAATGAAATATGTCGCCAACGGGGAATTTATCACATCAGCGATGAAGCTTACGAATACTTCACTTATAACGGAGTAAAACACTTTTCCACAGGCGCAAATACAGATAGTGCATCTCACACGATTTCCCTTTATTCCCTTTCTAAAGCTTACGGTTTTGCCAGTTGGCGGATTGGGTATATGGTAATTCCCAAACACTTACTTTTATCAGTTAAAAAAATTCAAGATACTATCTTAATTTGTCCGCCAGTTATTTCCCAATATGTGGCTTTAGAAGCATTACAAGCAGGAATTGAATACTGTCAGGAAAAAATGGCTGTAATTCAGACAGTGAGAGAAAAGTGCTTGCAACAACTTAATTCAATTCCTCACTTATGTGCTGTTCCCCAAGCTGATGGTGCTTTCTATTTTTTACTAAAAGTTAACACTCAACTCAGCGCGATGGAATTAGTAGAACGGTTGATTAAAGAACATCACGTAGCGGTAATTCCCGGCGATACTTTCGGGATAGAAAATGGGTGCTATTTAAGAGTTGCTTATGGTGCTTTACAAGAAGAAACGGCAGTAGAAGGGATGGGAAGATTAGTGCAAGGTTTGGCGATTATTTTAGCTGAATCTCGATCGCAATCACAAAATCGAGGCTCCAGCCTCAAAACATCGCAGCAAGGTTGAACCGGGCAGCCAGAACGATCGTGATTGGGAATGTAGTTACTCGATAGTGTTGTAAGTAGGTAGGTGTAAAAAAACGAGGGTGGATTTGTAGGGGCAGGTTTAATTAGAGTGCTTGATATACAACCGTTTTACTCGCTTATCTTACCCGCCCTGCCTATGTGGATTTATCCATACCATCCTACTTAGTACATTACAAGATTTCGTCTGGGGTTCAAACCTCAGGCTAAAGTCCACTTTCCCTTACAGAGCGCGAACTCTCCTATCCTTATCTATCTATCCAAATTCTTGCAAGCCGCTCTCCATGTGACTTCGCTCACAGTTGTGTTTTAGCTTGAGTCACGGGTGATTAAACCTTTGACTCACTCGTTCGGCTTGGAATTATCACTTTTTACGGCAGAGTTCAGTCACGAATCACTAAACTATTTTCACCGAATATTAAGTTGTTGAGTTAACACCCCGAACGATGATGTTAGTAGATGATACCGAATGTAGAGAAAAATCATACCTCTCAAAAGATACTTTAAAGCAAATCCCAGCTAGATATCGGGGTTGGAAACTGACTACAAAAGTAAGTAATGGAAAGTTATGGTTGCGTTGGCAACATCCAAGCGAGGATTTTTCTAGATATGGATGTCCGATAAACGAACACGACCTCGCTTCCACTATCAATCAAGTCAAATTTGCGATCGATTTAGCAATTAAATTAGAAGAATCAGCTAAACAAAATCAGCAAATTTGACTTGTTATATAAGTAAAGAGCCGTGAAAACAGTTTTTCATGGTTTTTGCATAATGCAGAATAAAGCCTGCGGAAATATTTCCAGAGTACCTTGATATACAGTTTCTTGAATATCGATAATTTTGAATTGGTTATGGAAAATTTCTTCGATTTCTTGGGGTGTAAATCGATAAGGGCCAGCTTCTCTCGTTTCCTTGTAGCTAAAGCATTTTAGGAATAAGTAACCCTCAGGCACGATTAACTTATTGACAACGGAAACGTAATTTTGTCTTTGCTCTGGAGCAAAAACGTGGAAACAACCTCGATCGAATGCGAAATCAAATTGTCGCTCTAGTTTAGTATTGAGAATATCGTCCTGCTGCCAGTTAATATTTAAGTCTTTGGCTTTAGTTTTGGCATTTTCGATCGCGGTGGCAGAAAGATCCACCGCCGTAACTTCAAAACCTCTTTCTGCCAATGCGATCGCCTGAGTACCAGGCCCAGTACCGATATCTAATCCTGTTTTTCCTGACAAATTTAGTTGATTTAATGCTTTTTCTAAATCGGCATCGAGAGCCGGATTAAACCAAGGCATGGTTTCGACTGACTGTTCTTGATATAAATTTTCCCAGTTAGGAAATGGGCGTTCTCTATTCATTAGCCTCTCCTTTTTCAAAAATCATCAAGTGCTGTTGAGGCAAAAACTTTTTAGTTTCTACCCATTTTAAACCTACTGCTGACATTTCTTTGCGAACTTGGTTTTGAGTCATTTTATGCAGTGGTTTAATCATCACAAAAGGATTTTCCCCTCGATATTCGATTAATACTACTCTGCCGCCTGGTTTGAGGGATTTTACTATTCCTTCCATCACTTCTTTAGGATAACTAAATTCGTGATAAGCATCTACCATCAACGCTAAATCAATGCTTCGATCGGGAAGTTTTGGGTCGGTTAGGGTTGCCAATACAGTCTCAACATTATTAATAGCTTTTTCTTTTTTCAAGAATTCCATAATGTCAACCATCTCTGGTTGGATATCGACAGCAAAAACTTTTCCTTGGGGAACTAAAGGACTAATCCGAAAAGCAAAATAACCAGTACCGGCTCCTATATCTGCTACAATATCAGTTGGTTTTAAGTCCAAGCCTTGTATTACTAACGAAGGACGCTCTTCTTTCTCGCGGTTCGATCGCTCCAACCATCCCGCCGCTTGGTGTCCCATTACCCGCGCAATTTCTCTGCCCATGTAAAATTTCCCTATGCCATCTGGGTTATGGGTTGTCCGTTCCTGATAAATAGCGCTAGAGTTAGAAAAAACTGTAGCTCCCAAGCTTTGACAGGGACTCCAGAATAGGGTCAATAGGAATAATAAGATACAAGCTGTTATTTTCGGGAAAAATTGAATCAATGTTTTCGTATCCATAACTACGGCAAAATGGCATCTAAAAAGAGATGTTATACTCAAAAAAGTCAAAAGTGAACTGACAGCGATCGTTCTCTATAGTAATTAATCTTTAATTAATGATTTGTGACAGCAAAAAAGTTTTATGAAAGATTTGGAAAAATGGTATCGGGTTTTGGATTTACAGCCAGGAGCGACAATCGAGGAAGTCAACCAGGCTTACAAAGACTTGGCCTTTATTTGGCATCCCGATCGAATTCCAAAAGATAATATTAGACTACAACAAAAAGCACAAGATAAATTAAAAGAGATTAATGAAGCAAGGGATCGTTTGCGCTCTTCCCAACCTCAGCGAGTAACAGCAACTCCACAAAATTCCCATTATCCTCAGCATCAGTATTACAAACACCACACACCACAATCAGAACCGCATTATTCTCATCATCATCAAAATTACAAACACCATACGCCACCCCAAAACCCGCCTCATCAACATTCAACTAACAAGCACGACCTAGATTTAAGTGGCAGAGATTTTAGTGGTGCTAATTTAAGCGAAAAAGATTTATCTAGCAGAAATCTCAGTCATGCTAACTTGAGTAATGCGAATCTTAAAGACACTTTTTTACATAAAACTATTTTGGCTGGCGCTAACTTATTTAAAGCAAATTTATTTAGAGCCAACTTGTTACAAGCTGACTTGCGGGACGCCAATTTACGAGAAGCTAACTTAGTGGGAGCGGATTTCAGCGGAGCCGACTTACGAGGAGCCGATTTAAGAGGTGCTAATATTGGGAGTGGTAATCGAATCTTAGTCAAATTTATCGGAGCCAAGCTCAGTGGTGCAATCATGCCCGATGGCACAATTCATGATTGATCGGTATTTAATATTTTTTAACAAATCCTTAAAATAAAAACAGACGAAATTTTGAATACCTGCTATGTACCTAACTTGGTTAGACAGTAACTCTTGGTTAATAGAAATCGGTGGTAAACGAATTTTACTCGATCCTTGGCTGGTTGGTAAGTTAGTTTTTGGCAAATTGGACTGGCTGTTTAAAGGCACTAAAAATACTCAATACTCCATTCCAGAAAATCTTGACTTAATTCTTTTATCTCAAGGTTTGGAAGACCACGCTCACCCGCCAACTCTCCAGCAGCTTGATAAAACTATTCCGGTCGTCGGTTCTCCCAATGCTGCGAAAGTAGCGTTAAATTTAGGTTACGATCGCGTAACGGCACTTCCTCCCGGTGAAACTTTCACTTTCGACAATAGTTTGGAAATTAAAGCATTTCCCGGCTCTCCCATTGGCCCAACAACGGTAGAAAATGCTTATCTCATCAAAGAATTAGAAACTGGTTTAACTCTTTACTACGAACCTCACGGTTATCATTCTCCATCATTGAAAGAAGTAGCACCTGTTGATGTGGTGATTACTCCCATTATTGACTTAGCTTTACCCATAATCGGACCAATTATTAAGGGTACTAAAAGTGCGTTGGAAGTAACGAAATTGTTGCAACCTCAATTTATTTTGCCCACAGCCGCAGGTGGTGATGTGATATTTGAAGGGTTACTAATGTCTTTGCTGCGTGCAGTGGGAAGCGTAGATGAATTTCAGACTCAATTAGCTGAAAGCAATCTCGCTACAAGGGCGCTAGAACCAAAACCAGGAGAACGATTTGAACTACAATTACAGCAACGAGCTTTAAGCCTCTAATCGTTCATTCAGGAATCATTTAAAAATGCGTTGTACGATTTCTAGTCGTGCCGGTCAAGTTTTGGCGAGGGGTAGTTTGTCTGTCCAAACAGATGAAAATGGCGAAATGAAGTTGGTATTCCGCACTGATGGCGGAACGTTGATTGAAGGAGGAATCATTGAAAGTGATGGAAATATGGCTTCAGCTAGTCAAGAGTTATTTCGCCAATTTTTTAAGACGTGGGGAATGAGTGACGTGACGCTCACTGCTAAGGCTAAAATGTGATCCCGAAATAAAAAAGCCCGGTCATTCTACCGGGCTGCCTTGCCAAAGGGAGAGGAAATCCAAGTTGTCAATTAAACTTCCAGCGTTATGGGAAACTTACAAATAATTTTTTGGGTTATCAGGTTAAATTTAATATTGTTTGCTGATTGAGAGCTTATATTTTTATATTCGGCTGTTTTGAGTTAATTCACGGTGATGGCAGTACCTAGAAATGATGATAATAATCGTGGAAAAGCGTGATTAATTAGACGTTTTTAAGTGATTTGATAACTTTTCAATCGGTGATGCTACGAGCAGTGTTTTGTGATTGGCGTCACAGGTGGCATTTTCCAGGTTAAGTTGTTGCTTTGTAGGGGCGATCGCGTAGCAAACGCCCCTACCCTTAACTATTCCTCGTTTACTGTCTAACTATCTGGCGCACTTGTTCGGATTCGGACAAGATTTTTTCTACCCCGCCTTCTGCAATTCCTTTAACGTAGTTAATTTTGATTTCTTCTAACATATCGATCAGTAATGATTCGATTTCTGTTTGATGATGCTTTTTCTTTAGTTCGATTTCTAATGCACCTGTAAATTTATTCATTAAACGACTCGTTAATTCTACTACTGCGGGGTCTTCCATTGTGGTAGTGAGGGTTTTGTAGGCGGTTTGAGTTAAATCTCTAGCTAAGTTTTCAGCCAATTGATTTTGCAAATTATTCACGCCTGGGATATTGTGAAGTTGTTTGTAAACTGGTGATTGGCTGAGGGCATTTTCAATTAGTTGATGGAGTAAGGCTTGTAAATCTGGTTGAATTTGAGGGATTACATCATATACGCTTAATTGGATAATGCGAGATGCGATCGCCTGCATTTCGTTAGTATTATTGATATCAATATAAGGACGGCGATGATTTGAATGGAGAAGCCAGCGCGATACTTCACCTTTTTTGATCGAGTCTTGCATTTGGCTAATCATTCGCATTCCTACCACTTCCGTCATTTCTTCTGCGAAATTAGCAACAAAATCATGATTTATTTGCTCTCTGATCGGGTCGAGATTGATTAATCGCGATTGGTGCAAGCGAATGGTAACGGGTAATAATCGCAACCAACGCCAGAAGGGTAATAATAGAAAAATGTCATACCAGCGTCTGAGGATTGCTGCTAATAAATTTAAGTGGGGTGTATTGCGTTTAAGAGATATCACCCGCACTAAGTAATCCAGTGAAAATAAAATTACGAATGGTAGATCGAGCAACCAAAATTTATCAAAAGGTTGACCGTTTGTGGCTAAATGGCGATAATAATTGGTTTGCATTAAAGGACGAATATTACTGTTAAAAAAAGCTAGTTCTTGCTGCCATCCTGTTTTGGATAAATAGGCTTGGCTCCAAAATTGCTGGAAAGCTTGCCGAGAGGAATCATTTTTTATGCGATCGCGGATGATATTTTTAATCTTTTCTAGCTGTCCGCTTTTATTGGCGATCGCAAAAGGATTCTCTTGAATCATGTAATCGCTGAGGTTTGCTAGTCGGTCGAGACACTTTTTCACCTCAGCAGAATCTAAACCCGTTTCGGTTATTTTTTGTTCTAATTCGTCTACTTGATTCAGATATTTTTGAGTATCTCGATGGGGTTCAATTCCCTTAATCGGATCGTATAATTCCGTGATTTGAGGTGTAAATTTTAGATAAAAATCCCGCCAAGGTATGTAACTAATGTCAAAGCATACTAACATTAAGTTAATCAAAGCTACGATCGCAATTAATCGAGATAACCAACGATAACGGCGAACTGGTGGTTGATTGATATAAGTTGTCATAAGGTTACTCTAATTCGACTAACATCTCGATCGTGCTGGTACGGAAACCGCAGGAGGAAAACAAGCGCCTTGCTGCTTCGTTCGGTACGGCAGTATCGAGGCGAATTTGTTTTACTCCCATCTGGTGAAAAAGTTCTATAGTCTGTTTTACCATTTGCCGTGCTATTCCGGCGTGACGATATTCAGGTTCTACCCAAATATCGTGAATAAAACCGTATTCTTTGAGTCGATAAATGGGGATTTCTCCTTCTACTGTGGCAACTAAAAAACCTGCTAAAATTAGTGTTTTGGGGTTGTCAGTAGTTTCGGTATCTGCGACTAGAAAAATTGCGCGATCGCTATTAGCTAATTTCATTAACCAACGTTCGTACCGCAAAGCTGGATTTGGTAAAAATCCATATTTGGCGGCATCCCAAGATTCGTGTAAAGCACAAATTTTGGCAACCATCGGTAGCACGGCGGGAACATCACTTAGTATAGCCGGACGAATCTTCATAAAGTTAAAGTATGAAGTTTGAAGGATGAAATGAACAATCTAGGTAAATATTAATTAATATATCTGATTTATCTTCTTTTTTCTAATTCATCCTTTATCATTTACACTGGTTCTCCTGTTTCTATTGGGGTAAATGCTTTTTCAATGGCATCTCTCTTTCGGGAATATATCATTGCATTCGGGGCATAGCTTAAGTAAAATAAGCTTCCTAAAAAATATTTCCAGCGTTGGGATATCTGTTTAGAAAAAGTCATAGTATTATTGTGAAATTTTGATGAATACTGTTGCTGTACTCATTCATTACTTTCAAGCGTTAACTTTTTAAAAAAAACCAAATTGTTAATCAGCAGTTCATCAATCTAGAGAAGGATTTATCGGTTAATTTGATATTTCGTATAGGGGCTTTGGAAAAAAGTTTGATATTTCTGCTGCCCGATTTAATATTCAAACAAAAACCCCTAGCGCTAGGGGTTCGATCGGGGTGAATCCATTGTATTTACAGATTAATCAATTTTCGCGATCGCAAAAATCACGCGCTGGGGTGAAATAGCGATTTGATAATCGATTGGCTATCAATTATCAGCTATATGTCGCATAAAATTAACGACTTATAGCGGTGGGCAAACCAACTCTTATTTGCTACGTTCAGATTTCGATTGATTGCTCGGTCTTTCAGTAGCAGCAGAATTTTCTGGTGCTTCATCCAATCTAGTAGAATCCCCACCTAAATCGACCATTTGCTCTACATCTATGGTGGGGTCGGCAGCGTCGTCTATTACATCATTAGCATTGGTATTGGGTTTTGTGGAAGTTCCTTTATGGCTAGCATGACCACCTGGCATAGTATTTCCTCTGTTTAAATCAGCGAACATACTTAAGCTTAGTCATCTCTATAGCTTGTCATACCCTATCCTAAGTTGCATAATATAGTAAAAAAGTTTTATTTCAGGGGTTATATTCCTCTGGGATGACCTTGTTCAGTAGTATTACAGATGACAAAATCTTTTTTAAATAATTTTCTTGTTATTTATTCATCCAGTAAATTAATTTATGTAAATTTAAACGAATTTTTTTTAATTTATATAATAAGCTATTTAAATAAATTTAATATTAACATATCACTATTATATACAATTAGTTTTAGTGGATATAAAGAATGAACCTGCTCAATAATACGCAAGAACTACAGGAAGAAATTAACCAAGAAGTTTTGCTAAATGGAATCACTAATCGGATTCGTCAAACACTAGAATTAGAAGAAATTTTAACGGCAACTGTAGGAGAAATTCGGGCTTTTTTACAAACCGATCGCGCCCTTGTTTATCGTTTTCATACTAATGGTAGCGGACAGGTAATTGCCGAATCAGTTCAGCCAAATAGCTTGCCATCTTTGTTAGGTTTAAACTTCCCCGCAGATGATATTCCAAATGATGCTCGAGAACAGTTTTTAAAGGCTCGTCAGCGTTCGACAGTAAACGTGGCTTCCCAAAAAATTGGTATTAGTCCGCTAGACTGTGCAGAAACAGGAAAACCTTTGAAAAATCTCGATATACATTATCGAGCAGCCGACGCTTGCCACATTCAATACTTATTAGCAATGGGGGTACAGTTTTCTTTAGTTGTACCAATTTTACATCGAGAAAAATTGTGGGGATTATTAGTATCTCACCACTCTGAACCTCGTGCGATCGCACTTAATGAATTAGAATTCGTGCAACGAGTAGCCGATCAAGTTTCGATCGCCATTTCCCAATCAATTCTTTTCAGTCAAGCCAGACAACAAGCCCAACGGGAATCTACCGTTAACAAAGTAGTAACTTTACTTCATAACAGACAAATTCCACCCCTACAAGCAGCCTTAGAAGAAACAGTAATTGCATTGCAAGGTTGCGGCGGTAGACTTTACATTACACCACCGAATAATTATTCATCATCTCAGTTATATACCTGGGGATTACAGCCAAAATTACCTGCTACAAACAACCATAATTTAATCGAAGAAAATCCTTTATGGCAGGCAGCGATTAACTCATATTTAAAAGCTACTCATCCAGAAGTAAAAGGTGGTCGAATATCCGATCCCTGGATAATTAAAGACCTATATAACGAAACCAATCTAGCAGCATTTCTTCCTGCATTTCGCAATCAAGGAATTCGCAGTTTGTTGGTGATGCCTCTTCAGTACTGCCAACAATTTATTGGATATTTAACTATTTTTAGCAATGAAATTAACACGGAAATCTGGTGGGCGGGCAGATTCGATTCTAACAATCAACAATTAGCTCCTCGCCAATCTTTTCAAGCTTGGCGAGAGTTAAAAAAAGGTCAATTACGGGAATGGACAACAGAAGAAATTGAACTGATTCAAGCTTTAGGCAATCACTTTTTAATGGCAATTCAGCATTATCAACTTTATCACCAAATACAAGCCATGAATGCCAATCTTGAAAACGAAGTCAAAGATCGGACAGAAGAATTGCAGCAAACAACTAGCGAATTGCAGCAATCTCTGGAACTAGCTAAAGTACTCAAGCAAGTTACCAATCAAATT
Organism: Leptolyngbyaceae cyanobacterium; assembly: GCA_036703985.1. GTDB lineage: Bacteria > Cyanobacteriota > Cyanobacteriia > Cyanobacteriales > Aerosakkonemataceae > DATNQN01. Next base: position 62,632 of record DATNQN010000070.1, on the reverse strand, counting down.
CGCAGTACTTTAGATTTACCGACTATTTTGCAAACCATCGTGCAAGAAGTCAGGCATTTATTAAACGCCGATCGAGTAATCGTTTATCATTTTCTCCACACTTGGGAAGGCAAGGTGTTAGTAGAAGACGTGATAGATGATAAGTTATCAATTTTAGGACAGGTTTACGATCCCAACTGCTTTCCAGTAGAATATACATATCAATATCAAGCTGGCAGGGTAAGAGCAATTCAGAACATTCTTGAAGCAGGTTTGAGCCAGTGTCACGTAGAATTTTTGCAAAGTATTAACGTCCAAGCAAATTTAGTAGTACCGATCAGGAGAAGCAACTATTTGTGGGGATTATTAATTGCCCATCAATGCTATGAAACCAGAAATTGGCAATCTTACGAACTCGATTTATTACAACAATTAGCCGATCAAGCTGCGATCGCAATTCATCAAGCAGAGCTTTATGAAGAAAGCTGCACTGCTGCTACCACAGCCAATCAAAAAGCCGAACAATTGGAATTAGCATTAGACGCTTTAAAACGAACCCAAGCTCAACTAATTCAAACCGAAAAAATGTCCAGTTTGGGGCAGTTAGTAGCTGGTATGGCTCACGAAATTAATAACCCAATTAACTTTATTTACGGTAATCTGACTCATGTCAGCGAATATACTCAGAACTTACTAGAATTACTCCAACTTTATGAAGAAGATTTTCCTAATGCTACTGCTCGGATTCAACAAAGAAGAAACGATATTGAATTAGAGTTTTTACTTGATGATTTACCTAGAATGCTTTCTTCCATGAAAGGAGGAGCCGATCGCATTCGCCAACTAGTTTTATCCTTACGTAATTTTTCCCGTCTTGATGAAGCAGAAAGAAAGGCTGTTAACATTCATGAAGGCATAGATAGTACTTTATTAATTTTGCAAAATCGTCTCAAAGAAAACCCAAACTGTCCGCCAATTGAAGTAGTGAGAGAGTATAGCAATTTGCCTTTAGTCGAATGCTATGCGGGGCAGCTTAATCAAGTTTTTATGAATATATTAAGTAATGCCATTGATGCGTTAGAGCAACAAGCTAGTAAAGAGTTTTTAGGAGGAATTAAAAGAGCATCTAGCCAAATCACGATTCGCACCGAAGTCAAAAATAATTCTAAATCTTCCCATTCTCCTGACTCGGTTTTCATCCGAATAGCAGATAATGGTTCTGGGATGTCAGAAGCAATACAGGCACAAATTTTTAATCCATTTTTTACTACTAAACCCGTTGGTAAGGGAACTGGTTTAGGATTATCTATCAGTTACCAAATAGTAGTAGAAAAACATCAGGGTTCTTTAAAATGCGTTTCTCAACCCGGTCAAGGTACGGAATTTTTAATTGAAATTCCCATTAGATAAATAATTATCAAAAGAAACCCGGTTTCTTCAAGAAACCGGGTTTCTTTGCTAAAAGCAGCCAACCCTAGATTTATTCTCCATATTTACCACCAGTTACCTTACCTCGAAAAACTGCATATTGATAAATGTTGTAGAACAACATCACCGGAATTAAACCACCGATAAAGATGAGCATAAACACTAAGGCACTCGGATCGGCAGCAGCTTCATAAATGGTAATTTGGGTGGGAATAATGAACGGGAAAACCACCAGCGCTAATCCAATGAAGGTAAGTAAGAAAATCAAAATCGTCCAGACAAAAGGCGCTCTTTCTTGCTTTCGATCCAAGCTTCGCAGCAACAACCAAATTAACAAAATTCCCAATAACGGAATCAAAGCAAAGATATAAACTTGCGGCTGATGAAACAAACGATTTCTGGCATATTGATAAAAAACAGGTGTGGAAATCGTAATTAAAATTGCACCAATTAAAGTGGTCACTGCTGCTAGTTTGGCAGTTTTATAGTGAGTAGCTTGCAATTCACCAGAAGTTTTCCAAATCAGATAGGTTGAACCAATCAAAACGTAGCCTTGAATTAAAGTTAAAGCTACTACGATTGAGGGAAAATTCAACCAATCCCAGGTAGTACCGATAAAATGACCGGCGTCGTCAACTTTGATGCCTGCCAACACTCCACCTAAAGCGAAACCTTGACCGAGTGCAGCTAAAAAACTGCCTCCCCCAAAGGCTAAATTCCAAAATAATTTGCGCTTAGCTTGTTCCCGAAACTCAAACGCCACCCCACGAAAAATAAACCCAAATATCATCAAAAAAATGGGAATATAAAGAGCGTTGAGAATCGTGCCGTAAGCAAGGGGAAAAGCGCCAAACAGTCCGCCACCCATCAAGATTAACCAAGTTTCGTTGGCATCCCAAATATTACTCAAACTGGTCATTAAAATGCTGCGGCGTTCTTCAGTAGAAGAGGTTAAAGATAAAATTCCCACTCCCAAATCAAAGCCATCTAGCATGACGTAGAGAAAGAGAAATAAAGCTAAAATGCCGAACCAAACTTGGGGTAGGAAATAAGTCAGCGTTTGCATTTTATCTCCTATTGTTGTGCTTCTGCGGGACGTTCGTCAGGAATAAATTTTCCTGGAGTAGTATCTAGTACTGGTTCAGTTTGCACGCTTCCTGGGATGGGTAAATCAAATCTCGGCCCTCTGCGAATAATGCGGCTACCAAAGTACAAAGTAGTAAAAAATAACAGGGAATAAACTACTACAAAACCAGTTAAAGAAGTTAAAACATTGCTAGCAGGTAAATGAGAGGCAGAATCAGCGGTGCGAACTAATCCGTACACCGTCCAAGGTTGTCTTCCCACACAACGCACGATCCAACCTGACTCGACTGCAATGTATCCTAAAGGAGCGGCAAATATCCAAGCACGCATCAACCAACGTTGCTGGGTGATATTTTCTGCTGATAGTTTGCCGCGTATCCATTGTAAGGTAGTTATTAGCATTAATCCGGCTAAGAAAAAGCCGATCGCAACCATGACGCGGAAGGAATAATAAATCAAACCTACCAGATGAGGTCGATCCTCATATTTCCATTCCTTCAATCCCAGTACTGGTGCAGAGAGATTTTTTTTCAGTTCGAGAATATATCCCAAACCATTGGGAATGACGATTTCCAAATCGTTTTTCTGGGCTTTTTCATTGGGCAATGCTACGATACTCCAGTTGGCAGATTGTCCGGCTGGGATTGTATTCCATTGAGCTTCCATTGCTGCCAATTTAGCAGGCTGACGGTGATAAACTTGTTCTGCGCTTAAATGGCCAACATAAATTTGTAATGGGGCAATGGCAATGGCAGCGATCAAAACAATTCGGAAAGCGATGGAGAAAAAAGCTTCATGGCGCTTGTTGAGAATATACCAAGCAGTAATTCCACCAATTACGAACAAAGAAGTTTCTAATGTTGCCAAGAACATATGGGAAATGCTAACTGCCATGAAGGGATTTAAAATGGCTTTAAAGTAGTCATAAACGACAAATTTGCCATCGATCATTTCCCCTCCTGCCGGAGTTTGCATCCAGGAGTTAGCTGTTAATATCCAAAATGTGGATAAATTTGCGCCAAAGGCAACCAGAATTGTAGACATATAGTGAATTGCCGGATTGACGCGCTCCCAACCAAACACCATAATGCCTAAGAAAGCGGCTTCTAACATGAAAGCCCAAGATGCTTCAAAGCCAATTATGCTGCCGAAAAAGTTACCGACAGCTTCGGAAAATGGTGCCCAATTCGTGCCAAACTGAAATCCCATCGGAATGCCTGTTGACACTCCAATACCAAAGTTGAGGATGTATAGTTTTGACCAAAAACGAGCATGGTAATAGTAATCGGGATTGCGGGTTTTTAGCCATAATCCTTCCACAATTACCAGATAAATTGCCATACCTGTGGTTAAAACAGGCCAAAGCATATGGAAAATTGCAGTTACGGCGAACTGTATGCGTGAAAGAACTACGGTATCCGATAAAAACTCCATCATTCAGTCCTTTTTCAGTACAAGGCGAGGAGCGTTACGTCTTATAGGATAAATAAGGAGTTTTCTGGCGGTGATGTTTCTTGAGAAAGTCTTAATATAGTAAGTCCTAACTATTGTGCCTATTTCGTTAAAGTAGAGAAAAATTAAACAATGCGCCAAGGTAAACCGGATATTGGTTACATTCCCACCGATCGCGAATTGGTGGAAGCTATGCTAGATTTTGCAAAAGTCACTTCTGATGATATTGTTTACGATCTCGGTAGTGGAGATGGACGAGTTTTAATTATAGCGGCACAAAATTACGGTGCTAGAGGTGTTGGCATCGATATCGATCCCGAACGTATCCGAGAAGCAAATGAAAATATTTTGAAAGCTGGTGTTAGCAATTTAGTAGAAATTCGCCAACAAGATTTATTTGACTGTGATTTTAGCGAGGCTAATGTCGTATTTTTATATCTTTTACCTCATTTGAATCTTCGACTTAGACCACAACTATTTAAACAACTCAAGCCCGGTACTCGCATCATATCCCATGATTTTTATATGGGAGATTGGCAACCAGAGAAAAAAATTGAAATTCAAGTACCAGAAGAAGCAATTATTTATTATTGGATAATTCCGTCAGAAATTCCGCCGGAATGGTGCGCGTTCGCGTAGCGTGCCGTAGGCATATCGCAAATCCTACTCAGTCATCAAGAAACTTTTGAATTTTCATCAAATATCGATCGCAGATCGTTAGAAACCCGATTTCTTCAAGAAACCGGGTTTCTGAAGTATCTAACTACCAGCCGCTATATATCACAATAGAGAAGGAATAAAGATTTTTGTAATCAAAGTTAAGATTTAAGCAGAGAAGTCAGAAAGCTAGAAAGGTATGGACATCACCGGGACAGTTATTGAGAGCGAATCGTTGAATACAGCCGAAATTACGGAAAATCGGGATTTTTTGGCTAGTAGCGCCTCCCCTAATGAAATGCCTGCTGGCGGTAGCGATCGCACTCGTTTTGATTGGAAAGAAGCATGGTATCCCGTCCATTACGTAGATGATTTGGACAAATCGAAACTCACCCGTTTCACCTTGTTAGGCAGAGATTTGGTGATTTGGTGGGATAAAAATGCCGATTGCTGGCGGGCGTTTGATGACAAATGCCCCCACCGCCTCGCACCGCTTTCCGAGGGGAGAATAGCCGAAGATGGACTGTTGGAGTGTCCTTATCACGGTTGGGCTTTTTCTGGAGATGGAAATTGCGATCGCATTCCTCAAAAAGCTGAGGGACAAACCCCAGAAAGCTCGAAAAGAGCCTGTGTAGCCTCCCTCCCCACAACTACTCGTCAAGGACTTTTATTCGTTTATCCCGGTAAAGCAGAAAACGCCGAAAAAACGAAAATTCCGATCGTAGATGCCCTAGAAGAATCAAAAGAAAAGTGGATTTGCATCAATACTTTTAGAGATTTGCCTTATGACGCTCTTACTTTAATGGAAAACGTGCTGGATTCCAGCCATTTACCATACACTCATCACCGTTCAGTCGGAAATCGGTCAAATGCTGGCCCAGTTGAATTAGAAGTAGTTGAATCTGGCAAACAAGGATTTAAAGGTGTGTGGGAAGAAGGGCCTAGAAAAGGAACTTTAGGAAAGCAAAATACTACCTTTATTGCACCTTCTTTGATGTGGCACGATTTAACATCAAAGCAATTTGGCAGAACTTTAACCGTAGTTTATGCTACTCCTATTCGCAAAGGAGAATGCCGAATTTTTGCTCGTTTTCCTTTCCAATTTTCTGCAAAATTACCTGGATTTTTCATCAAATTAACACCCCGTTGGTATTCTCATATCGGGCAAAATGGCGTGTTAGAAGACGACCAAATTTTCTTGCACCATCAAGAACGTTATTTAGAAGAACTGGGTGGTAGCGCTAACTTTGCTAAAGCGTTTTATCTGCCCACCAAGGCAGATAGTTTTGTGTCTCAACTGCGTCAATGGGTAAACCAATATAAAGCAGAACCTTTCCCAGAAGCAACTTTGTCTCCAGCGCTGACAAAGGAAAAGTTACTCGATCGCTATTACTCCCATACCATACATTGTGCTAGTTGTCGAACAGCTTTAGCCAACATCCAAAAGCTGAGGATGGGATTAGGTATTGCTGCCGTTGCACTCTGGGCAATTATGCCGTTGATGGCACTTCTTCTCGGTCAAACAGCCGTTTTCCCTGTGGCTTTATTGACTGGATTAACTTTAGTTGGCGGTGCGGCTTGGCTAAAATTGGGCAACTTGGAAAAGCAGTTTTACCAAGGTCGAGATATACCACCGCGTAATTTACCGGAGAAGAAGAAATAGCAGGTTAAAAGGATGCGATCGCATTTTATTATAAAGTGCGATCGCCATTATTTTTAATATTTCTCCAATCTGGAATATTTAACTTTGTGAATGAAGTATAAGATAATCGGATCGGGTAGATTCCAGAAACCCGGTTTCTTCAAGAAACCGGGTTTCTATATGCCTCACTTACTTGAAAAGCGCTGCAAGGACTAAAGTCCTTACTACAAACATTTAACTAACATCTAAAATATGGCTAAAAAAACAAGCAATATTTCTTTAATTCTTTACATAGCAATTTTCACATTTTTTAGCGGACTAGGTTACTGGTTATTCTCCCACAAAATCTCTAAATCTCCTGCACCTTCAGCAATTGCCCAAGAAACCACTCCGCCAGCGCAACCTACATCAGAAATTATAGTACAACGCCAACCTGTAAAAGCTTTACCCGGTCAGTTGGATAACATACCTATGTTTAACAGCAATAGTCCGGAGTGGCTAAAAAATGACGGTATTTTGCTTTCTACTTTTCCTCCCACAGGGAAATCAGCACCAACAGCCCATTTAAACTTTCCGTTTCAGGGAAGATTTGATGTATTCATTCATCATCAAACCATCAATCCTCCCGAATTAAAAACCTTTTATTTAGGCTTTCTTCTATATAATCCTGGTTCGCGTCCGGTCACAGTTGATGTGTTGCAAGCAGCCAGTTATTTAACTCAAGATTCTCCTTATATTAAATTACCAAATTATGTAGAAAATCCCGATAATACTGTTTATGCTGGCCCGGGCGATCGGGCCGTACACGACGTTCTCCAAGGTAAAAGACAAGCCGATTTTCCCGCTAAACTAATTATTCCACCCGGTCAAAGTCGGATGTTGATGAATCTTCCTATGTCAGTGCGGGATTATGAAAAAAAACAAAATGGACGGTCTGTTTTAATGCGACTTCGTAGTAACGGAAAAGTTTATGCTGCAAGTTTAGCCATGTTTGCCAAACAAAATCCTGATGATAGCGATCGCGCTCCTAATTTAGCAGAATGGCAAGCACTTTTAAACGCGGGAAATCTCGCACAACCACGCGATAAAATCCCTACTCCTCCCAACCAAATTGGCGGTCAATTAATTTACGGTCGAGTGGCTGGTGTATCGCAAGGTTCTAGATGGCAAGCCTTATTAGTCGATCGACCAGGTACAAAAGATTTTACCATTCCTCAACCGGGTGAAGCGGTTTCTTATGTAATTAGTACCGTCCGAGGGGGAAGATTAGGAACTGACCAAAATCAATCAGCTAAAATGCTAGTGCGATATCCCGATACAGCTTACGAATCTCATGCTAATTATGGAGTAGAATACAATATTAATTTGCCACTTTATAACCCGACCAACCAAATTCAAAAAGTAGCAATTACATTAGAAACGCCATTAAAAGAAGAACGGTTAAGTCGAGGCGGATTAACTTTTAGAAAGCCTTCTTTTGGGTTTCCTTGGTTTCGTGGTAGCGTGAGATTGCGTTATCAAGATGATGGTGGAAAACTAGTAACTCGTTATGTACATTTATGGCAACCAATGGGTGAAATTTTGGAACCTTTATTGCAGTTGCAGATACCAGCAAATAGTCGCAGAAACGTACAACTAGATTTTATTTATCCTCCCGACTCTACACCGCCGCAAGTTCTCACTGTTAGAAACTAACACCGACTTGGCTGGGTAAGTAGTCAGACAATCTATCTGCAAAAAGCAGAATATAATGAAAAATCGGGATGACAGGATTTGAACCTGCGACCCCCTCGTCCCGAACGAGGTGCGCTACCAAGCTGCGCTACATCCCGAAAATTGACACTAACCTTTTAATAATATCACGTTTGAGAGTTAACCAAGCTGAAAAATCAAAAATTTCTAACTGCAAATCGAATGGCTGCTATGATAAAGGCTTGTAGGGGCGGGTTTTGGATCGAAATAATCATTTCTCAACCTTCCCTGGTAAAAGATCGATCGCTAAGTTCAGCAGGCAAGAGGCAGGCGTGGTAGTAAAACCAGAGTGGTTGCGAGTAAAAGCGCCTCAGTGGGAGCGCGTTGGCACCGTTAAGGAAATTTTGCGGGATTTATCCCTAAATACGGTTTGTGAAGAGGCATCCTGTCCGAACATCGGCGAATGCTTTCACAACGGTACCGCTACATTTTTAATTATGGGGCCAGCCTGCACGCGAGCCTGTCCTTATTGTGATATCGATTTTGAGAAAAAGCCAAAAGCCCTAGACCCGACGGAACCGCAAAGATTAGCAGAAGCGGTGCGGCGGTTGAAATTAAATCACGTAGTGATCACTTCGGTGAATCGAGATGATTTACCAGATGGCGGTGCGTCTCAGTTTGTCGGCTGCATCGAACAAGTCCGCGCCGCTTCTCCAGGTACGACTATAGAAGTGCTGATTCCCGACTTGTGCGGTAATTGGGAAGCACTCGCAGAAATTCTGAAAGCTTCCCCAGAAGTGTTAAATCACAATACCGAAACCGTACCCCGTTTATATCGCCGGGTACGTCCCCAAGGAGAGTATCAAAGGACGCTGGAGTTGATGATGAGATCGCGTCAACTAGCACCTTGGGTTTATACTAAATCCGGCATTATGGTAGGACTGGGAGAAACTGACGCAGAAGTGCGAGAAGTCATGCAAGATTTGCGAAAAGTCGATTGCGATATCCTTACCATAGGGCAATATCTACAACCAACTCAAAAACATTTAAAAGTAGATAACTTCGTCACTCCAGAACAATTTGCCGCATGGCAAGAGTTCGGGGAATCGATCGGATTTTTACAAGTTGTTGCCTCTCCCTTGACTCGTAGCTCCTATCATGCAGAACAAGTGAGGGCGCTGATGGAAAGATATCCCCGCAACCGATTTTAGATTTTAGATTTCATCATCTAGAATTGGGACATTTTCTTAGCTAATGCTGATGGAAAGTAACGAGGAAACTAATCATCAAAAAAAATCTATAGCTATTTTAGGAGCAGGTGCTTGGGGTTCGACTTTAGCTACATTAGCAAAGGCGAACGGTTATGATGTACGCTTGTGGTCGCGCCAAAGTAGTCAAAGTCTAAAAGATGTCTTAGCAGATGCAGCTATTGTCATATCTGCTATTTCCATGAAAGGTGTCAGACCAGTGGTGCAGCAAGTGCAGTCTTTGTCTATTTCCCCTCAGACGATTTTTGTGACCGCCACCAAAGGACTAGACCCCTCTACCACTTGTACACCTTCCCAAATTTGGCAAGCGGCGCTTCCCTCTCACTCCGTCGTCGTATTGGCAGGGCCAAATTTATCTAAAGAAATACAGGCGGGACTACCAGCTGCTACTGTAGTTGCTAGTGCCAACACCGATGCCGCAATTACTGCCCAAATTTTGTTTAATTCCAGTAAATTTCGGGTATATACTAATGCAGACCCATTGGGCGTAGAGTTGGGCGGAACATTGAAAAATGTAATGGCGATCGCAGCTGGCGCTTGTGATGGTTTACAATTGGGAACTAATGCCAAAGCAGCCCTTTTAACCCGTGGTTTAGCCGAAATCATCCGCATTGGTAACCATTGGGGTGCAAATACCGACACATTTTATGGTTTATCAGGTTTAGGAGACTTACTAGCTACCTGTAATAGCCCTCTCAGTCGCAACTACCAAGTCGGTTACCAACTCGCCCAAGGCAAAGCACTGCCAAACATTTTGGCGGCTTTGGAAGGAACTGCCGAAGGAGTGAACACAACTGAGGTGTTAGTTCATTTAGCCGAACAGCAGCAAATTTACGTACCAATTTCTTATCAGGTGTATCGCTTGCTCAAGGGAGAAATCACTCCCCAAGCTGCGGTTGAAGCATTGATGCTGCGAGATATTAAACCGGAATAACCCTACCGGAAAATTCGATCGCCTGTCGATATATCGATCGGCATCGACATGGGAAGGAGCGATCGCAAAAAGATGAATTTACTAAAAATTCAAAGTAAATCTACTGCTGTAATTCAAGCAGTGATCGGGAAAGCATCTACCCAGTGATGTAGATTAACGTAGCCTTTGACAGAGGTCACTTTTGGGTCAGTGACATTCTCTTTATACTAGCTGTCAAATGACACGAGTCCGACCACTTTGTCATCGACCGTTTAGCTAGTTAATTCCAGCATATCTATCGATTCGAGTCATTGTCGATACCCGGTAGAGAATCTTTTAGCTAAGACAGTCGTCAGCGTCAATTACAGAGTGCATCACCAGTAATCGCGTGCTTAGGCAACTCCAGTCAGCGTTATGTCGTCTGGAGAAATGCCACAAAAAGCCACCGCCTTTTAAAGAGAGCCCGTTTGTCACCTGGAGCAGTTGAGGCAATTACTATGCCAGCAACCTTTTTTTCTACCGATGCCACCTACGACAGTCCACTAGATGCTTCTAGCTTTGAACTAGACTCTAATACCGGACATATACCCAGCGATTTAGTCGATCTGGATATGGAGGAGGCAGACGTTACCACCCTACAGCAAGGCACTAGCCGTCGCACTACCGACTTAGTTCGTTTGTACCTTCAAGACATCGGCAGAGTACGCTTGCTAGGGCGAGACGAAGAAGTTTCAGAAGCCCAACTAGTCCAGCGCTATATGCGTTTGCTGGAACTCAGAAATGATGCAGCCGAAAAAGAAGATGGCACGATTCGACGCTATGTTCAATTAATCGACGTTCACGATCGTCTGGCTGCTAACCTGGGCCATCGTCCGTCTCTCGAACGGTGGGCTAATGTTGCTGAGATCCCAGTAGCAGAGCTAAAACCCATTTTAAGTGCTGGTAAAAGAGCTTGGGCCCAATTAACTGGTTTAACAGTTGAAGAACTAGAGCAAATCCAAGCAGAAGGTGTTCGGGCGAAAGAACACATGATTAAAGCCAACCTCCGTCTGGTGGTATCGGTAGCCAAAAAGTATCAAAATCGCGGCTTGGAATTATTAGATTTAATCCAAGAAGGAACGATGGGCTTAGAAAGAGCCGTTGAGAAATTTGACCCCACCAAAGGATATCGCTTTAGCACCTATGCTTACTGGTGGATTCGTCAAGGAATTACTCGTGCGATCGCGACTCAAAGCCGTACCATTCGCCTGCCAGTTCACATCACCGAAAAACTCAACAAAATTAAAAAAGCCCAACGCAAAATCGCCCAAGAAAAAGGGCGCACCCCTACGCTAGAAGACCTCGCTAAAGAGTTAGAAATGACACCGCTACAAGTGCGGGAAGTCTTATTCCGAGTACCCCGCTCTGTTTCTTTAGAAACTAAAGTAGGTAAAGAAAAAGATACCGAGTTAGGCGATCTATTAGAAACTGACGGAATTTCTCCCGAAGAGCTTTTAATGCGGGAATCTCTCTATCGTGACTTACAACAACTATTAGCCGACTTAACTAGCCGGGAACGGGATGTCATCCTCATGCGTTTTGGTTTAGAAGATGGCCACCCCTACTCTTTAGCAGAAATCGGTCGGGCATTAGATTTATCTCGCGAACGAGTTCGGCAAATAGAAGCGAAAGCTTTGCAAAAATTGCGCCAACCCAAACGTCGCAATCGCGTGCGGGATTATCTGGAATCTTTCAGCTAATATCCTCATCAAACTTGGGCATCCTGAATATTGGCCGAGAAAAGCTGGTATTACCGCTTACTCGGCCAATCAATTTTAGATTTTAGATTTTAGATTTTAGATTTTAGAATGAATAAATTTTAGATTTAGAGAATTTTGTAACTACTACTTACTTGCCAACTTAATTATAAATATTGTCAATAACTTAAACTGTTTATCTTTCTTTTAGATATTTATTCTCAATAAGCACTATTTCTTGAAAATAGGTTACTAAATTGTGTATCCTTCCAGATTAGAAGGCTGTTTGAGAATATTAATATGGCCACCTACACACCAACCTCGTTTAAAGCCGAACTGAATGAGAAAGGCTGGCGTTTAACTCCTCAAAGGGAGGTAATCTTACAAGTCTTTCAAAACCTTCCTAGAGGTCATCATCTGAGCGCTGAAGACCTCCATACTTTGCTACAGAGCAAAGGAGAAAAAATCAGCCTTTCTACCATTTACCGAACTCTTAAATTAATGGTTCGGATGGGTATCCTGCGAGAACTAGAATTGGCAGAAGGGCATAAGCATTATGAAATAAATCAGCCATATCCCCATCACCACCATCACTTAGTTTGCATTCAGTGCAATAAAACGATCGAATTTAAAAACGATTCCATTTTGAAAATTGGCCTTAAGCAATCGGAAAAAGCCGGATTACACCTGCTTGACTGTCAATTAACCATTCACACTGTCTGCCCGGAAGCTTTACGTCAGGGATGGCCCTCTTTACTTCCCAGCAACTGGTCTTGCCTGCGTTCCCTTTCTCAAAACGAACTTTTGGAGCCTTAAAGTTATTTAGTTAAGACTTATTCTCAGTAAAGAGGGTTTCTTGCAAATCATTCTTTATTTGTGTATCATTTTCAATAGACTACCTTTATTGAGAAGGTGAATATGACTGTCTACACGGCATCCTCACTCAAAGCCGAATTAAATGACAGGGGTTGGCGTTTAACTCCCCAACGTGAAACGATATTACACATTTTCCAAGAACTTCCCAAAGGTAAACATCTGAGCGCGGAAGAACTGCACGGTCTGTTACAGAGTAGAGGAGAGGCAATCAGTTTATCCACCGTTTACCGCAGCGTCAAGTTATTAGCTCGGATGGGTATTTTACGGGAATTAGAGCTAGGAGAAGGCCACAAACACTACGAAGTAAATCAGCCATATCCCCATCATCACGATCATCTTATTTGCGTTCGTTGTAACAAGACTATTGAATTCAAAAATGACAATATTCTGAAAATAGGTACTAAAACAGCCGAAAAAGAAGGATATCACCTACTTGATTGCCAGCTAACGATCCATGCTATATGCCCTACCTGCCAACGGGCATTGCTACCACTGTAAAACATAAGCTCCCAGATCCCTAATCTGAGAGCCCTCTCAATACTGAGTATTCCCAGAGCCTCTAAAAATTTGCTCTCAGAATATCATCTTCACTGATTCCATAAGCTTGCTGCGCTGCTTTGACGGCGGCTTTGGTTCGATCGTTGTATCTACCATCTACAGCACCTTGATAAAAGCCTTGTGCTTTCAAGCGCTTTTGTAATTCCGTCACGTTAAAAGTAGAGTTTGAGCTAGGGCTTTGTAATGCCGTTTGCGTTCTACTGTCTACAATACCGTTAGCCATCAACCCTTTATCTTGCTGGAAGCGAATTACCGCTGCCTTTGTAACCGAACCAAATACACCAGTGACGCGAGTTTTGAAGTAGCCTAATTCTTTCAAACTCTGCTGTAGTTCCGTGACATCTTTTCCTTTGTCTCCTACTCGCAGAACGGGTTTAGCGCTTGCTTTCTCGGCTGTTTGATTAACAAACGGTTCGTTGGTAAACGGGGAGTTATCAAAAGGTTGCTGGGTTGTGACGGTATCCCCGTCAGCTAAAGCACTCCAGGTTTTTTTTCCAACCACTCCATCTACCACTAATCCGCTAGAGCGTTGAAACTCTTTAACGGCAGCATTAGTTGTCGGATCGAAAATGCCGTTGATGTTTCCGCTGTACAAATTCGCATTGGCTAAAAGTTGCTGTAGAGTTCTCACATCAGAACCTCTAGCGCCTATTTTTAAAGTGGGACGCCGAGAAGTGCTAACGACCGGAAAGCTTTCTTTTTGTTCCGAAGTAGAATTAGAAGCACTGGCAGGAGCAGTAGCACTTCGATCGTACAAAGCTTCTAAAGTGTTTTGTCCCGCGACGCCATCTGCCTTTAGTCCACGAGCTTGTTGAAACCGAACAACCGCTGCTTTGGTTAATGGCCCAAAGTTACCAGTAGCGCGTCCGTTGAAATAGCCTAGTTGTTGTAATTGTTGCTGAAGTTGAGCTACTTCTGGGCCTTTAGTTCCTTGTTTGAGTACGCTTGCCATTGCCTGAGTACTGATGCCCAGACAGCTGATTCCCAAAGTAATACTTAGTAAGCTAAGGCAAGCTTTTCTGGAGAATTTTTTCCAATTTCCTTGAGGGGAAACTTTGAGCGGCTTCGGATGAGCGAGTGGCTTACTAGCTCCAGTTTCTTCGTAAGTACTTGCAAGATGTATATAGACAAGGTTTTCCATAATTGTCTGGTGAAATTTTGAGTAATCACTCTTTGTTGAGAGTGTTGTACATCTATGATTCTAGTAGTCAGATCTGTTCAATTCAATCAAAAATCAAGCTGTTTCACAGCTTATAAGGACATATAAGTGAAAAAGCGATCGCGTTGATAGGATATATTGTTATATGCCCCCTCGAATTAATTTCCACAGAGGATGCCATCAATCAGGAATTTGGTGGGCAATCGATTCAGTAGGCCGAGAAGGAATTGTTTGTTATCTAGCACTCAGGTCTTTAAATTTCATAGACGCTGAAAGCCCTGTAACTGTTTCGCCATCTAAATAAAGAAGCAGTCGGCTTATTTTATCAAGAAGTAATTTTTACAACAACGGCGTCAGAAAAAATAGGTTTTTTAAACAGCCGATCGTTAGCTATCAAAAGGGCTGTTAGTAGGTAAAGCTCCTTTTAAATAATGCCCAGGCGATCGCACGCCAAAGCAATTAACACGGCAAATCCCGTAATTTGGAGGGCCACTAAAGGATGTTGACCTTGGCTGATGGCAAATGTGGTGACGATCCCAGCGCCCAATGCAGCAGTAATCGCAGCTTCTACTAGATACTTAGGGGAGTTTTTGTCGTACACGATCTTTCAAGCAAAAGGTGAGGTTGTTACTTTGCTGATTTATTTTTTTACAACCTACCACTCTAATGTAAATAGCTGAAGCCCTTAACCAAATATTGCAATTAAGATTAAAATTTGGCTAATTTTCTTAATATATACAATTCCACCTTCTTACCTTGCTTACATATCGGCGAGCATGAATGAATATTTATACTCGAAAAGCAGCAAAGGCGATTTACTCTTTACCTAGCATATTTCCTATGCTGGCAGGAGCCAGGGCGTGAGTGAAATAATTAAGGCTGCGTTAAAGTGAATTGGTAATAGATACTAACCATTACAAAAGAGATATCGAGACTTCGAGGATTTAAATTTTCACTGATGGTTTGTTCGCTTTATTCTGAATCGACTCGCTCTACGTTACCAGCTTTTACCCAACCTTCAGTTCCTCCATCGTCTACCCGAATCTTCAGCCACCGTTTGTCATCGCTTTCTGCCAAAACTACGATGTCTTGTTTATAGGCTACTCCACCAATGCGATCGCTTTCCAAGGTGGGATTACTGCGAACGCTCAGACCTCTCGACCAAGTGACGCGAGCTTTATATGCTCCTGGCTCTAAAGGTTGAGGAGAAGGACTTTCGCTAGGAGTAGGTGTTGGATTCGGTGCTAGGGTTGTGGTCGAGGCAACATTAGTAGCAGTTGGTGCGGGAACGGGAGTAGCCGCAGGAGCTTTACTAGGTGCTGGCTTTGGCTGGCTTTTGGGCGGAGCGATCCCTGCTTGAGCTTTTACAGCAGGTGTATCGTTGGCAAAAACTGGTTTGGCAGGAGGTGTAGTTAATTTGGTCACAAAGTAAAGGGCTGCCGCTACTCCTGCACCAACCATCAGACCGATCGCGATAATAAAACCGATCAAGAATTTTGCAAGGCCAGAAAAACTCATGCCTACTCCCCAGAAAAACGCTTATTATACCAGATGAGTCTCTACTTCTTTAGAAAAGAGAGAGACAACTTTATATTCTTTACCACAAAACCAGCGATCGAGCTAGCGAAATTGGTTTTGAATTCTACTGCTCAGACTGCTATGTTTAGAAGCTAAACGAGCTTTACCAGCCGCAGCCCATTCCTGTAAAAATTTTATTTGTTCTTGAGCAGTACGAGCTAAGGGGATAATTTGACTAGCCGCTTCTAAAATGTCATCGGTAGTAAAATCTCGGCTTTGGCTAAAACCAATGTGCATCGCTTCAATCAAAGATTGCTCGATTTCCGCTCCAGAAAAATCAGGAGTTTCGTAAGCTAGTCGCTCTAGATCGTAATTAGCAAGATTGTGGGGACGCAACCGGGTTAAATGAACTGAAAAGATCGACTTGCGCTCTTCTTGAGTAGGTAACCCCACAAAAAATATTTCATCGAATCGACCTTTGCGAAGCATTTCCGGCGGTAAAGTTTGAATATTATTGGCAGTAGCTACTACGAAGACGGGAGATATTTTTTCAGCCAACCAAGTAATAAAAGTACCGAATACTCGGTTGCTGGTGCCGGCATCTCCTTTTCCATCAAGTCCGGAAAAAGCTTTATCTATTTCGTCAATCCACAACACGCAGGGAGCTAAAGCTTCTGCTAATTGAATCATTTGACGAGTACGAGATTCCGACTCACCTACTAAGCCACCAAATAAGCGTCCTACATCCAGACGCAGTAAAGGTAAATGCCAGTGGTGGGCAATTGCTTTTGCCATCAGGGATTTCCCAGTACCCTGGATTCCTACTAATAACAAACCTCTAGGGTGGGGTAATCCGTATTGCCTAGCCCGTTCGGAAAACGCACCGCCCCGACGCAGCAGCCAGTCTTTTAAATTATCTAAACCACCCACATCCGATATATTTTCTGTAGCGGGATAAAATTCTAAAATTTGAGTTTGGCGGATGGTTTGACGTTTTTCTTCCAGTACTAACTCTACATCTTCCCCGCGCAATTCCCCGTGAGTTGCGATCGCTCTCGCCAGTACCCGCCGAATCCTTTCCATTGAAAGACCCTGGCAAGAACGAACGATTTCATCTAAAGTTTTCCCTTCTAGAGAATGTCCGGTAGCCGCCAATAAACGTTCTACTTCCGATTTAATTTCCGATGCTGTTGGTAAGTGAAACTCTAAAACCGTGAGAACTTCGCTTAACTCTTCTGGAATGGCAATTCTGGGAGAAAGAATGACCAGATTTTTCGGTTGGGACTTCAGTAACCGAGCTAAATTTTTTAGTTTACGGGAAACTGCCACATCTTCTAAAAACCGATGAAAATCCCGTAAAATAAAAACTCCTGGGGAAGCAGGAGCTATTTTTTCGATTAATTCTAATGCTTGTAAGGGATTCCTTTTGCCGAATCCCGTATCGTTGGGGTTGCCTTGGTAGCCATCTACAAAATCCCAGACATAAACTGCTCGATTGCCTTGTTTTTTAGCACAAGCTGCGATCGCGTTTTCTACTCGCTCCTCTTCGTTGGTAGGAACGTATATCAAAGGATAGCGAGCCCGTAGCAGTAGTTCAAACTCTTCATGAAAGCTCATATGATTAATAATTGGTAATTGGTAATTGGTAATTAATTTTATATTTATATTTCCGAGATCGGACTGATACCACGGTTTTTAACTGGTAATTTGAAACCGGAAATCTGCCAATAGGATTACCCATTACCCAATTACCTAATTACCTAAATTAACCATTTTGGAGTTGTTGTTTGAGGGTTTCCAGGGTGGCCCAGCGACGATCGATCGGCTGTTCTGTTCGATCGCCATCATTTTTCACCGCAATTCCCTGACATTGAGAATCACACAATTGTTGTTGGGGAATTGCCAGACACATTTGTTGATACAACCAATCATCTGGATTGAAATACCCCTGAGGCGGTAACGTTTCCATCAAATCTTCCATCGCGACTTCCCTTTCTATCGGGCCATCGTAAGGTTGATTAGCCGCTTCATCTAACCAGATAATTTCCGAAGTCTTTAGCTTCAGACGGTGATTGTACTGTTGCAAACAGCGATTGCAAGTTAAAGTAACGATCGTTTCTGCCTGAGCCGAAACCTCAATATAGTTCCCTTTGTGGGTAACTCGCATACGTCCTTTGATCGGCGTTAAGGTTTCCAAACTTGGTAGAAACTCTTGTATTTGAATCACCTCTGTTTGCTCAGGCGCTGCAGTTAATTGGGGAATATAAATTTCTTCCATGATTTGCGCCTCGTATTTTCTTACCGGCTCAGCCCGGGCTGAGGATTTTAGATTTTAAATCAAACTAAAATCTAAAATCCCAAAATCTTTTAGCGTAGCCGAACAACCAAACGGCGATCGGGCTCTTTGCCCCGACTGTAGCTTTCTAAATCGGTAAATTCCTTCAAAAAAGTGTGTATTTGACGCCTTTCTGCCGAAGAAAGCGATTTCATTTCAAATTCTTGGCCGTTGGCGCGTACTTGCTGCACGGCGTATTCTGCCAACGCTCGCAATTCTGCTTGCCTGCGGATGCGGTAACCATTTAGCTCGATAGTATAAGCTGCTTGCTGTTCTGGCTCTTGAGAAAGATTGAGAATAGCATTCGCTAAATACTGCATCGCATCTAAAGTTGCACCTTCTGAGCCGATTAAAATTTGCATTTGCACTGGCGTCAGTTGGCTTTCATCGACGATCAGCCAATAGTTATCTGGTTCGTAATCATCTTCGTGTTCTGCTTCTCCTTCGGTTGCTATTTTTTCAACCTTGACTTTAGCGGGGATTTTCATTAATTGCAGTAATTCTTCCAACCATTTTTGACCCCGCTCTATTTGAATATCAGTCATGTACTCTAACCTGAGGCTTTCTTCTTAGAACGACCGGGCTCAAAGGGGAGTGCTTCTCTTCCTTTGGCATTGGCTTCTTTCTCCTCAGCTTCCACTAACTTTTGGAGGTTTTCTGGGAGAGGTTCCCGCGACAGAATAAAGGTTTGGGCTGTTTGGAAAATGTTAGCGATCACCATATACATCAACACTCCAGCCGGAAGCGGGAAGAACAAAAACATCCCCGAAAAGATAATCGGAGTAATTTTGTTAACTGTATCCTGTTGTGGGTTGGAGTTAGTGGAACCAGACTGTCCTGAAAGTAGCTGGTTGATGTACAAACTGATACCAAAAAACAGTACCATACCTACCACATCCCAGTGGATGGTTCCGTCTTCATCAAAAGCACCAACGCGACCGAGGGCATCAATAAAAAGGAACCCTTTGTCAGATGCTAATCCTGGTATCGTGCCTTGAATGGTAACGTCTCCTGCTTGTAGGGCTTCTATATTACCTTTTTCATCGATCCGTACTCTTTCTTCTCCTTTAATAACTTTCCAACGAGGAATTAAGCTATTTTCAGGATGCTCAGCTACTAACTGGCTGAGGGGTTTCCCTTGTACGGTTTGAAATTCTACGTTTGTTTTTTCGCCCACTGCTAAACGGTTTCCACCAGGAACTAAAGCTGCGATCGGATAATGAATCCCATCAGCAATATAAATATTCTGGGGAGCCGTAGCAAAAGCTTGCGGTGTAATTTGTTCTATTTGTTCGCGGGGTAAAATTTGCAGGTTAACGCTGTAATTAATGTCTGAAAATGGGGAGCCACGCAAGGTAGCAAACAATGCAAATAGCACTGGCATTTGTACCAGAATCGGTAAACATCCTGCCAGCGGGTTGCCAAATTCTTTGTAAAGCTTACCCATTTCTTCCTGCTGTTTAGCAGGATCTTCTTTGTAGCGCTCCTGTATTTCCTTTACCCGCTTTTGCATTATTGGTTGGGTGACTCGCGTGCGTCGCATACTGCGAATCGAGTTCGCACTTAAGGGATAAAGTGCAAAGCGAACTACCAGTGTCAGCGCCACGATAGCCAGTCCATAGCTGGGGACGATCCCGTAAAAGAAATCCAGGATCGGCAGCATTACGTTGTTGGAAAGAAAACCGATACCAAAATCCATGCGTGTGAAGTCAACCTACCAGCGCTGTATTTTCTAAATCTAATCTATCTAAGAGGCAAGAGTTCGGGGCAAATTTAGTGGCTTACTTAAGGTGAGTGGCTTTTTTGAGGAACCTAAAACCTTATCACCACAAAATATTGCTTTGTTTTGATGAGTGTTAGCTCTACTGAACTTTGGTTGCTTTAGCTGCTACTTTGTCGTTGATGTAGTCATACATTTCCCGGTACTTGGGAATTGCCCGCAGTTCTAAGCGACTACCGTCTCTTAGGGTAACCACCATATCTCCCCACAAGCCGATGCCACGGGAGACTTTTTTGATGTCAACTATTTCTGAGTAGATGATGTCGCTGCGATCGCGTCCCATCCAACCACCTGTTACGGAGATCCGACGATTGGTAATTCGATACCGCAACCATAAGGCTCTCACAATTGCGCCGACAGCTAACGGCAAACCAATAATCGTCAATCCGATCAGAATGTTTAAGATCAAATCCCCGATGTGGGGACCACCTTCATAAAAAACTTCCTCGCGAATGCCCATAAAGCACCTCGGCTTCTGCCAACAACTGCTCTAATTCTTGCAGAAATTGGTGATAATCGCACTGTGTAGCTTCCGGTTTAACTACCACTACAAGCAACCAACCAAACTTCAGCCGGGGCAGTAATTGGCGAAAAGCCGCTCTGATTTGTCGTTTGATCCGATTGCGGATGACCGCTCGCTTGCTGACTTTTTGGCTGACAGCGATGCCGATGCGAGAGGGCTTTTCTAACAAATTACCTACATTTTGCTGACCCTGTTCGGGTTTGGCTGACTGCCTGATGGCTCGTAAAGTCAAATTGGCAGTGGAGCGACGAATTCCTTTGCGGAAAACATCGCTAAAATCTTGCCGACGCTTCAGCCGATAAGCTTTAGGCAAAGCCACAGGCGTTTTTTCATCCTCTCACTAGATATGGATTTAACCACTCACGGTAAGACGATAACGCCCTTTTTTCCGACGGGCTTTAATTACAGCTTGACCGTTCCTAGTCCGCATCCGAGTGCGAAAACCAGAAGTTCTCAATCTTTTACGGCTAGTGCCGCGTAAGGTGCGCTTAGTCATGTTTCATCCTCCCTGCTGGCAAATGGATCTGGATAAAAAAGTCACAATCTATTATCATATCAGCTTTTCATTGCCCCGACGGGAAATGAAAAAAAGGAGAGGGGAAAAATGTACGATCGGCTTTTTTCCATTCCCGTAAAAAAGTATCCCCTGTCTTAGCAGCTAACTGATAGTTAAAACCCAAGTACCCAAGTAACGAAGGAGAGGTACGTCACCCGGAGAGGTAATTTGACAGTTAAAGTAAAACATTCCCCCGAAAGAGGGATTTTTGACATTAGAAAAAACTATTTCAACTTGATTTCCAGCGGGTACTGGTTCTACGGGATAAATTTGAATAATGCGGTTTTCTTTATCCCAGGTTACTTCTTGTAGGGGTAGAGATTTGCCCTTTTGCCGCACTTCAATTCTTTTGGTATCGAATTCGCCTCGATAGTAGTCAGGATAGGTAATGGAAAATTGGGCAACTGCTAATTTCATTTTTTTGCCGGGAATTCTCAAGCGGTAGCGATCCCAGCCATTGGTATTTCCACCGTAATCCAATCTAAATGGTAATTGATTGTCGCGGGGAGGCCCACCAAAAAGGGTAAAACCGGGCAAGCCTTCGGCTTTCGTAAGGATGGGTACTCCAGCGATCACTAAAGTACACGCTAAGGCAGCAATTAAACGTCGCATAGGAAAAATTTGTTGAAAGTAAAAAGCGCACTTACCAATGGAGATTGGCGAGTCATTAGTTAGTTTGACGTAAAAAATGACAAATGACTAACAACCCATTACGTTATTAGCCATTTGCCTTATAATAGTCTACCTATTTCAGATCTTTGCCAAGCTCAAACTCTAAGCTCGTTGAGAATAGCATCGACATTTTTCTTGGCATCGCCAAATAGCATTCGGGTGTTTTCCTTGTAGAACAGGGGATTTTCTACTCCTGCATAGCCGCTAGCCATACTGCGCTTCATAACGATCGCTTTTTGAGATTTCCAAACTTCTAACACGGGCATTCCGGCAATTGGGCTAGCAGGGTCTTCCATTGCGGCGGGATTGACCGTATCGTTAGCACCGATCACCAAAACTACGTCAGTTTCTGGGAAATCGTCGTTAATTTCTTCCATTTCCAGCACTACATCGTAAGGAACGTTTGCTTCTGCCAGCAATACGTTCATGTGTCCCGGTAAGCGACCAGCTACGGGATGGATGCCAAAGCGAACTTTAACGCCTTTTTCCCGCAGCATCTTCGTAACTTCTGACACAGAGTGTTGCGCTTGGGCTACTGCCATACCGTAACCGGGAACGATGATCACGCTCTTGGCATCCCGCAGGAGTTCGACGGTTTCTTCTACGTTGGTGGCAATTACTTCACCGACTGGTTGAGTACCTGCGGCTGGGGCTGCCCCGGCGTCTGTACCGAAACCACCTGCGATTACGCTGATAAAAGAGCGGTTCATGGCACGACACATGATGTAGCTGAGGATAGCGCCACTGCTACCAACTAAGGCACCTGTGATGATTAGGAGGTCGTTGGAGAGCATGAAGCCTGCGGCGGCGGCAGCCCATCCCGAATAGCTGTTAAGCATGGAGACGACTACTGGCATATCAGCACCGCCGATCCCCATCACGAGGTTGATGCCCAAAATGCAGGCTAACCCTGTCATGATCAACAGGGGTGTCAGTCCGCTATATCCTTCAGAACCTAGAAACAGATAACCCAGACCTACTGAGCCAACAATTATA
This sequence comes from Leptolyngbyaceae cyanobacterium, assembly GCA_036703985.1. Classification (GTDB taxonomy): domain Bacteria; phylum Cyanobacteriota; class Cyanobacteriia; order Cyanobacteriales; family Aerosakkonemataceae; genus DATNQN01. The sequence goes on along the minus strand of DATNQN010000070.1, from coordinate 39,806 downwards.
CCCAAGTTAATGAAGTGGCGTCCGGGTAGAAGGAGGGGCTTGCCACTGATGATACCGCGCAGTTTGCCAAAGGCGATCACTGAGCCGGTGAAGGTGACAGCACCGATGAAAACGCCGATAAAAATTTCGATTTCGTGGATGGTGGCTTCTACACCAATCAGTGTTGGGTCTGGAGCAAGGTAGTTGGCGATACCGACAAGGACGGCAGCAGCACCGACAAAGCTGTGGAGCATGGCTACTAGCTCTGGCATCTCGGTCATGGCCACGTTTGCGGCAACGATCGCACCGATAATCGCTCCCGGTAGCATTACTGCCACCAAGGTGGTGTATTCGGTCAAGCCAGCGCTGAGGCCAAGAACGGTGGCAACGATCGCAATTACCATCCCGATGATGCCGTAGAGATTACCCTTGGGTGCGCTTTCTTGGTTGGACAAACCACCCAAGCTGAGGATAAACAGGGCGCTAGCACCAATATAGGAAACTGTCAATACACTTGTAGTCATTTGTCAAATTTGGTAATAGGTAGTAGGTAGTAGGTAGTAGGTATTGGAGAGAAGGTACTAAATATTACCCACTAGCCAATACCTACTACCCAATACCTATTTGCGGAACATCTTGAGCATCCGTTGGGTGACGAGAAAGCCGCCAGCGATGTTAATGGTGCCGATTAAAATTGCGATCGCGCCCAAGATGGTAGTAGGCGATGTCAGAGAATTGGATATTTGAAGAACGCCGCCGATGATGATAATGCCGCTAATCGCATTAGTCACGCTCATCAAAGGAGTATGCAGGGCTGGTTTGACGTTCCAGATTACTTGCCAGCCAACAAAGCAAGCCAGCACGAATACGGTGAAATGCGACAGGAAGGAAGAAGGTGTACCAACTCCCACGCCAAATAATGCCAAGCCTGTTAGTCCCAGTACTATTAAGTCGCGTGTTCCGAAACCTGAATTTGGTTTTTCCGGGGCTTTCTGGACTGTTTCTACTGGTTTAGCAGTGGAAGCGGCAGGTTTGGGTGCTTCTGGTTGGGCTTTGGGCGGAGGAGGGGGTAATCTTTCCCCTTCATACACGATCAGCGCACCCCGCACCACCTCATCTTCCATATCGACTTTGTATCCACCACCCTTAGTCATGTCGTCGAGGAGATGGAATAAGTTAGTGCCGTAAAGCTGGCTGGACTGGGGTGCCATGCGGCTGGGTAAATCGGTGTAGCCAATGATAGTTACACCGTGATGGCGATGTACTTCTCCTGGTTTGGTTACTTCGCAGTTGCCGCCTTGTTCTGCTGCCAAGTCTACGACAACAGAGCCTTCTTTCATGCTCTCGACCATATCTTTGGTAATCAGAGTTGGCGCTTTTTTGCCAGGAATCAAAGCTGTAGTGATGATAATGTCCACATCTTTAGCTTGTTCGGCAAATAACGCCATTTCTGCTTTGATGAATTCTTCGCTCATCACTTTGGCGTAACCACCTGCGCCGGTGCCGTCTTCTTCAAAGTCTAATTCGAGGAATTCTGCGCCCATGCTTTCTACTTGCTCTTTTACCACTGGGCGAGTATCGAAAGCACGAACTATTGCACCTAGACTTCTGGCAGCACCAATCGCTGCTAGTCCCGCTACACCAGCACCAATTACCATCACTTTCGCTGGAGGTACTTTTCCGGCGGCAGTAATTTGTCCGGTGAAGAAGCGTCCAAAGTGTTGAGCGGATTCGACTACAGCCCGGTATCCGGCAATATTAGCCATTGAGCTAAGGGCGTCCAACTTCTGGGCACGGCTGATCCGAGGAACGGCATCCATCGCCAAAACGGTGGCTTTGCGGAAAGTTAGCTGTTCTACCAAATCGGGATTTTGGGCTGCCCAGATGAAGCTGATCAGCGTGCCACTTTCCCGCAATAATTCGGCTTCGTGCTTGCCATCTTCACGCATTTCTGGGGCGCGAACTTTCAGGACGAGATCGGCTTCTGACCAAAGTGTTGGGGCATCACCGATGATTTTACATCCCGCTTCTTGATAAGCTTCGTCCGAAAAGCTGGCTAATGCACCAGCGCCAGATTCTATAAGTACTTCAAAACCTAGCTTCATAAGCCGCTTGGCCGTGTCTGGCGTGGCAGCCACGCGACATTCGCCGGGGTGGATTTCCTTGGGGATTCCAACCTTCATGGGTGTTTTTGTTTCCATTTAAATTTGAGTTCCAAGCGTGCAAGGGAAATTTTATTTATTTAGTCATTATGCCCAGTTTGCTATTTAACAATTGATTGATAGCTGGGTGGGTTTTTGCTTCAGAAATTTTAGCATCGAGTCTTGGAATGACTGTTTTAGTTGTAACAAATCCTATATCAAGATTTGAAACAAATATTGGTAAATAAAAGTTGCAAAGATTAGAAAATGCTTAAGAATTGAAGAGTTTGGTCGATCCCAAAATTTTGATTAAATATGTTGTTTTAAGTTAGATAGATGTGGTAGGGATTTTTGTGGGTGAACATTTAGCTATTCAGCAAACTTCTTACTTCCAGTAAGTTGATAAACTCATCAATACTCAGCCCAGCCGAGCGAAATAATAGCTCAAAGTGTTTTTTTATTCAGATCTTATGCCTGTAGAAACGCTCGTAAGATAGGCGTTGCTTACCAATGCTTTTTGCAAGTGCAGATATGCAATACTCACCCTACTTAGTAGTCCGCCAAAGTAGTTTTGAAGGATTAAAGAAACCCGGTTTTTTAGAAAACCCGGGTTTCTGGCTCTCCGACAACCAATCAAAATCAATTTGGCAGACTACTAGATATAAATTTTGACTAAGGTGCAAGGTCTGAATTTATTAATTATGGGTACAAGCCACCACTGAATAAAATTTACGCTCTTAAATCAGTGGCGGGTTTAAACTACCAACTGATTGTAATTTTTAATGGATTATTTTGAATTCTAAATTGCTAATCCTTTTTAAGGGAGAAACTGCCCTACTTTAGCCTTTGGGAAGAAATGCGATCGCGTCAGCCGAATCAGATAAGCTAAAATCTAAATTAAATATCTGTTTTGGAAAAACATAATATACTTATGCAAGTTAAAGACTTAGAAACACAACTGCTTGCCTTAAGCCCAGCAGATAAAGCTGAAGCGATCCAAATTTTAACCAAAAATTTAATTAGCGGATCGCAAGGGATTACCAAAACTCCTGGTGTATGTGGAGGAGATGCTTGTATTGCCAATACTCGCATACCAGTTTGGTTGATGGTAAGTTGGCGTCGCCAAGGTTCTTCTGATGCAGAACTTTTACAGTTTTATCCCCATCTTAGTGCTGCTGATTTGGTAAATGTATGGGCTTATGCAGATGCACACTCAGCCGAAATTGAAGAAGCAATCACAAAGAATGAGGAAAATTAAATTATGGCTCGTTTGTATGCAGATGAGCAGTTTCCTCTAGTAGTAGTGGAACTACTACGCAGTTTAGGACATGATGTTCTTACCGTTAGAGAAGCAGGTAATGCCGGACTGGGAATTCCCGATCCAGAAGTGCTGGCATTTGCTGTTAGTAACGATCGTGCTGTCTTAACATTAAATCGTTTTGATTTTATCGGGTTACATAACCGACAACCAAACCATGCTGGTATCATTGTTTGCACTGAAGATCGAAATTTAGAAAGATTAGCAAGACGCATTAATGATGCTATTTCTGCCCAAGAGGACTTGAGAGGAAAATTGATTCGAGTTAATCTGCCATCAAAAGAAGAATAAACCGATCGCAACTTTACCAAACTAAAAGTAAGTAGAGCGATCGCTTCACCAAACTATTCTGTATATTTAACCTCACAAATATCCTGACACAATGGGACAATAAAGCGCGAAAATAGAAAATAAAGGGTTCCAGCACCTTTATCCTCACGCGGAATTAGGAGTCCACATCTGTGGTAACACAAGTATCAAATAGTACCTACGAAGCCAAAACTCAGGAGATTGCTAAACAACTTCTCGCAGCAACTAAGGAAAATCGCTCATTTTTTGCCCAAATGCGCGACCAGATGCGCTGGGATGACAAGTTACTTGCCTGGGCAATGTCTAATCCTGGTTTGCGGGTGCAGTTATTTCGCTTCATTGACTGCTTACCGTCATTGCGTAGTAAACCGGAAATTGCTCGCCATCTGCAAGAATACTTAGGAGATGAGTCGGTAGAGTTACCATCGGCACTAAAAGGTTTGCTGAATTTTGCGAATCCAGATTCAATGCCGGGACAATTGGCAGCTACAACTGTCTCGACGGCGGTGGAAACTTTAGCGCATAAGTATATTGCCGGGGAAAATATCAAGCAGGTGATTAAGACGGTTGAGCGCCTGCGTAAGGATAAAATGGGTTTTACCATTGACCTCTTGGGTGAGGCGGTGATTACGGAAGAGGAGGCGCAGTCTTATCTCGATCGCTATCTGGAATTGATGGAACAATTAACAGAAGCGGCGAAGAGTTGGTCAAAGGTAGATGCAATTGATACCGCCGATGGGGAAGCATTAGCAAAAGTGCAGGTATCGGTTAAGTTAACTGCTTTTTATTCCCAGTTCGATCCATTAGATGATAAAGGTAGTCAAGAGAAAGTAAGCGATCGCATTCGCACTTTGTTACGTCGCGCTAAGGAATTGGGTGCTGCTGTTCACTTCGATATGGAACAGTATGCTTACAAAGATATTACTTTGAGCATCCTGAAACAGCTATTGTTGGAAGAAGAATTTCGTTCTCGTACCGATATTGGCGTTACTATTCAAGCTTATTTGCGGGACAGCGAACGAGATTTGCGAGATTTAATTGAATGGGCGAAATTGCGCGAAAGTCCGGTCACTGTAAGGTTGGTAAAAGGTGCTTATTGGGATCAAGAAACGATTAAATCCGGTCAAAGAGATTGGCCGCAACCTGTTTACAACGATAAAGCAGCAACCGATATTAACTATGAGAAATTAACTCAGTTGATGTTGGAAAATCATCAATATATTTATTCAGCAATTGCCGGACATAACGTGCGGAGTCAAGCGCGTGCAATGGCGATCGCAGAAAGTTTAAACGTGCCTCGTCGCCGTTTTGAGATGCAGGTTCTCTACGGCATGGCGGATAAATTGGCAAAAGCAATTGTCGATCGCGGTTATCGATTGCGAGTTTATTGTCCTTACGGCGAATTAATTCCCGGTATGGCATATTTGATTCGTCGCTTGTTAGAAAATACCGCCAATAGTTCCTTCCTGCGGCAAAGTTTGGAAGACAGACCAGTGGAGGAATTACTAGCACCTCCAACGGTGAAAAATGGCACGATCGATACTCAAGCAGAATTTACTAAAGCTTTCCCAAATGTCGCCGATACTGATTATGCCGACAAGGAAGCAAGAGAGCGATCGCAAAAAGCAATCCAAACAGTTCGTCAACAATTAGGTAAGACTTATTTACCATACATTAATGGCGAATATCAAAATACTTTAAATACGGTAGATTCTCTCAATCCTTCCAATCCCAGCGAAGTAGTTGGCAAAATTGGATTGATGAGTGTAGAACAAGCAGAACAAGCAATCCAAGCCGCAAAAGCAGCATTTCCCGCTTGGCGCAAAACACCTGTGAGAGAACGCGCAGGCGTGTTGCGAAAAGCCGCAGAAATCATGGAAAGACGCCGGGATGAACTAACAGCTTGGATGGTGTTAGAAGTTGGTAAACCAGTCCGTGAAGGAGATGCAGAAGTTTCGGAAGCGATTGATTTCTTCCGTTATTATGCTGACGAAATGGAACGGTTGGAACAAGGATATAACTATGATATTCCCGGCGAAACTAACCGCTACACTTATCAACCAAGAGGAATTTCTTTAATTATTTCTCCTTGGAATTTTCCTCTAGCAATTCCAACAGGAATGACCGTTGCTTCTCTGGTTGCTGGTAATTGTACTTTACTAAAACCAGCAGAAGTTTCATCAGTAATTGCGGCAAAACTAGCAGAAATTCTGATCGAAGCTGGCGTTCCTCGGGGAGTATTTCAATTCGTACCTGGTAAAGGTTCTTCTGTGGGTGCTTACATGGTAAAACATCCAGAAGTTCACATGATTACCTTCACAGGTTCTCAAGAAGTTGGTTGCCGAATTTATGCCGATGCTGCGATTTTACAACCAGGACAAAAACACCTCAAACGAGTGATTGCTGAAATGGGTGGTAAAAATGCAATTATCGTTGATGAAAGTGCTGATTTGGATCAATCAGTAGCAGGTGTCGTGCAATCAGCTTTCGGTTATAGCGGACAAAAATGTTCTGCTTGTTCGCGAGTAATCGTGTTGGAATCCATCTATGATGTGTTCGTTCCTCGCTTAGTTGAAGCTACTCGCAGTTTGAATGTTGGTGCTGCTGAAGATCCTAGTACAAAAGTAGGCCCGGTAATCGATGCCAATGCTCACAAACGCATTTTGGAATATGTGGAAAAAGGCTCTCAAGAAGCAAATTTAGCTTTAAAAATGCCTGCACCAGAAAACGGATATTTTATTGGGCCAGTAATTTTTACTGAAGTATCTTCAACGGCAACTATTGCCCAAGAAGAGATTTTTGGCCCGGTTTTATCGGTAATTAAAGTGAAGAATTTTGAGGAAGCAATTCAAGTTGCTAACGGTACGAACTTCGCTTTAACTGGTGGTTTGTATTCCCGTACTCCTTCCCATATTGAAAAGGCACAAGCTGATTTTGAAGTGGGGAATTTGTACATTAATCGTGGGATTACTGGTGCTATTGTGTCGCGTCAACCTTTCGGTGGGTTTAAACTTTCCGGGGTTGGTTCTAAAGCAGGTGGCCCAGATTATTTGTTGCAATTTTTGGAACCTCGTGCGGTGACTGAGAATATTCAACGTCAAGGTTTTGCACCAATCGAAGGGGCAGAGTAAATTAGTAGGGTGGGTGCTTCCCACCCTATTTATTTTGTTGGGATCGGATAAGTATCTTCACTTTGAATAGTAGGGGATTTTTTTACCACAGATATCCACAGATGAACACAGATGAACACAGATAAAGAGATTTTTTATTCTAAAAAAAGCTATTTTTATATATGCCTATTGAAATTATTGCTGTAAGAAACTAATATCTTTAATGATGAAAAACTAAAAATAACTTAGTGTCATTTGTGGTGAAAAGCGATCGAAAAAAACAGTGGAAAGGGCTGATAGTTCTGGGGATAATTTGGCTGTTTGGTGCGATTTGCGATCGCATTTGGTTTGCGATCGATCGTTCTGTCCCCGCTTGGGATCAAGCTGAATACCTGAGAGGTACGTTAAACTACTGGCAAGCTTTCCAAAATCCTCAATGGTTTGATGGGGAATGGTGGACGAGTTTCTGGCAACTTTCTACCAAAGTGCCGCCTTTTACCTACATTGTGGCTGGAATCGTCCAAAATATCGTTACTCCTGGGCCAGATCAAGCTACCATCGTTAATCTGTTTTTTAGCGCTATTTTATTAGCTTCTGTTTATGGTTTGGGAGTAGAGTTATTTAGTGTTGAAGTTGGTTTGTGGGCGGCTGCTTTATGTCAGTTATTACCTGGTTTATATCGATTTAGACTGGATTTTTTATTAGATTATCCTCTAACGGCTATTGTTACTTTAAGTTTTTATTGTTTGACGGTTTGGCGGAATTCTAGAACCGCAGAGACGCAGAGGACGCAGAGAAGAGAATGGTTTTGGGCGGCGGCTTTTGGGGTTTCTTTTGGTATAGCTTTATTGGTGAAGCAAACAGCTATATTCTTTTTGTTGATGCCTTTGTTGTGGGTGGGAGTTGACGCCGTTCGGAGTTTAATTAAGAGTTTTAGATTAAGAGATAAGCTGGGAAACTCTCAGCTTTTATATTCATTGGCTAGAGTAGGTCAGTTAGCTGGTGCTTTATTGTTATCAATATTGATTTTTGGGCCTTGGTATCGCATCAATTGGTTGCTAATATTAACATCGGGGAAAAGAGCAACGGTTGATTCTGCGATCGCAGAAGGCGATCCAGCCCTCAACACCCTTGATGCCTGGACTTTTTATTGGAAAGATTTACCTTATGTAATTTCTTGGCCTTTATTGTTAGTACCTATTGTTGGCTTTATTCTTTATTTTGCTAATTCAATAATCAAAAAATTAGATGATAATTTAGAATTTAATCTCGTAACATCACCAGTAAAATGGTTGGCTATTTTCTGGATTAGCTCTTATCTGCTTTGTTCTTTGAATATTAACAAAGATACCCGTTACGTGATGCCATATTTGCCAATATTTGCTTTATTTTTGGCTTATGGTTTAACACTGTGGAAGGGTCGTTGGGCTAGACATATCCGTTGGGGTACGATCGGTTTATCTATATTATTAATGTTATTGAATATCTATCCTTTAGGAGGTAGCTGGTTAACCCAATTTCTCAGTCCTCGTTTTCAGCATTATGCTTATATGGGTGATGGATGGCCACATCGTAATGTAATTGCTGAAATTATTAAAACTGAGCCTTATTTGCGATCGAATTTAGGTGTTCTTCCATCGACACCAGACATTAATCAACATAACTTAAATTATTATGGTTCTTTAAATAATTTTCAAGTTCACGGGCGTCAGGTGGGAACTAGAAATAAATTTGTATCCCAAGATGCACGCAGTCTTTCTTGGTTTGTAACTAAAACGGGAGATCAAGGTTCCATTCCTAGCGAAGCTCAATCTAAGATAGTGAAAATTGTCGAGCAAGGAGGAAATTTTCAATTACAAAAAAGTTGGGTTTTGCCAGATAGAACAAATTTGAATTTATATCATAGTCGGATACCACCTGTAACAGTTAAACCGCTGAAAGAAAGCCTGACTAGAATAAAGTTAAATCAAGTTACAGTAACAGAAAAAACACCCCCAGGAGTACCAGTTCCCATTACTTATAATTGGTCTGGTTCTTGGCAACAGCTAAAATCTGGTTTGGTATTGTTAACGTGGAAAAATGTTTGTAGTGAGGACTTCAGTCCTCAGTGTCAAGAAGGAGGACTGAAGTCCTCACTACGAACTGATAAATGGTTACACGATCGCGCTATTGCGATGGGTAATTTACATCCCGGTAAAAATACATCGTTAGATAATGAGAGTTTTGAAGTAATTGAACGTACTGCAATGCTTCCACCAGCTAATATTCTACCGGGAATTTATACCTTGGAAGCGACTTATTTGAATCGAGAGACTGGTGAAGCTTATCGGATTTCAGTACCACCAATTAAATTAAATATAGACCCAACCGCTAAACCAACTCCTGCACCGGAATTGGATTTAATTACTCAATTGCGTAATTTAGCAGCTAAATTACCAGAAGGAAGAAAAGGATTAGAACCTGTTTTTGATGAAGTTGGTAGGATCAATATGTACGATCCAATTCAAGATTATTTAGTGCAAGCCGATCGGATTCTCAATTATCGGTTGCAAAAAGAACCGCAAAATGTAGAATGGGCTTATGCTTTTGCTCTGGCGAAAGTTTTGCAAAAAGATGTGAAAGGTGCGATCGCAGCTTTAGAAAGAGTCACTAAACTAGATTCCCAAAACCCTTATGCCTACGCTTATTTAGCTTTTGTTCATCTATACAATTGGCATCCCAAATTAGCCGCAGAAGCTCTCCAACCAGCATTAGCTATTAATCCCAATATCCAAGAGTTGCAAGCCCTCAATGGAGTGGCAGCCCTCATGCAAGGAAATTTTGTGAGAGCTTGGCAAATTCTTCAGCAACTAGAAATTAAAGTTGATTAGTATAGGTATTCTTTCTTATCAAAACCCAGGTATGCTAGCTTCTAAAAGTTACATTTCTTAACATTATTTAAGAAAAGATTTAGTTAATTATGCAACGTAGGGAAGATAACAATTTTCTAAATTAACGCTAATTTAAAAATGCTATGCAAATGAGGTTGGGAAAACCAACTAACAATTGCAAAAGTTTTTTCTATTTGTTGATTAGTCAAAAAAAAGTAACCAATATGACAGATATAAAAGATTTGAGAATAGTTTCTCTTCTACCTAGCGCAACAGAGATTGTAGCCGCTTTGGGATTAACAGATGCTTTAGTAGGACGCTCTCATGAATGCGACTATCCGCCAGAAATTCAAGACAGACCAGTTTGTACTAAGGCGCGAATAAACTCAGAAAGATCTAGCGCCCTCATACATGAAGATGTTACTAGTTTGTTGCAAAATGCCTTGAGTATATATGACATCAAACTTGATGTATTAGAAAAATTAAAACCCACTCATATTCTGACTCAAGACCAGTGTGATGTGTGTGCTGTTAGCGTTAAAGAAGTAGAAAAAGCTGTGGCAGAAATGACTGATAGCCACCCGCAAATTATTTCTTTACAACCCAAGCATTTAACAGATGTTTGGGCAGATATTCAAAAAGTTAAGGAATCAATGGGTGCTGACTCAGCACCAGTTTTAAAAGATTTAGAATCTCGCGTTAAAATTGTCGAACAGAAAACAAGCAGCCTATTAGATGCCGAACTTCTGAATGTGGCGTGTATTGAATGGACAGATCCTTTAATGATCGGATCTAATTGGATTCCAGAATTAGTAAAAATAGCAGGAGGAAATCCATTATTTAGTGTGGATGGTCAGCCTTCTCACCTGTTAAAGTGGGAATCATTGGTTACGTCAAATCCAGATGTAATTATTTTTATGCCTTGCGGATTCGATTTAAATCGCACCAGGCAAGAAGCTACGCTGTTCGTTCAACAACATTTAGAAGAGTGGCAAAATTTGCACGCTGTAAAAAATAGCCGCGTTTACATTACGGATGGCAATGCTTTCTTTAATCGTCCGGGGCCTCGCTTAGCAGATTCTCTGGAGATTTTAGCAGAAATTTTGCATCCGGAAATATTTGATTATGGTTATCAACATAAAGCATGGGAATTGTTGTAGCTAAAGATAATTTAAACGATTTTAGATTTACTTCAGCTTCATTTAGAAGATAGAAGTAAATCTAAAATCTCGATTCTATATTATTGATGATAGCGATCGGGCGTATCATCTTCATTTAAGTAAAAAAGTAGACCAAAAAGAGGCAGTAGCACCACAGACAACAACGTAATGAACAAGATGCTCTTGCAAATCATCAACATACCTGCTTTGGCATAATGAATATATTGCAAACACCTAAAAATGTATTTTTTCAGCCAACTAGCACCTAGAGATTCTTTTCTAGTAATCTGATAATGTTGTCTGAGCATGGCAACTCACCTCCAGCCATGCGTAGCAAAATTAACTTCTTAATTTCTATAATCACTCTTTTAATGGGTAAAAATGAGTAAAGTTAATAAAGTAAAAAAAACTTTAAGAAACAACATATAATTTTGGGCTTATTTTAAGTATTTTCACGGTTGCAATTCGTTAACTATAGTTGTGAGTGAAATGGGGATAAGAATGCAAACTAATATAGTGTCCGTAATTTTGGGAAAGTTAGGGATTAGCCTTCATCAACCAGCAGCCATTTATTTGTCACAGTCATCGGATTTAAAACAAGCATTATCGAAAAACTTGTTGGAATTAATCTTTAAAGTGATCCCGCAAATTCTCTGGGCTATTGGTATCATATTTCTAACCCGATTAGCTATTGATATTTTAGGCCGTTTAATCAGAAAAGCTCTCAATCGCACCGAGCCTATTTTACGTAATTTTTTAATTCAAGCTGCGGAAATCTTAATTTTAGTAGTGGGAATTATCGCTTTTTTGAATACTTTAGGTATTCAAGCAACTAGCTTAGTGGCGGTGCTGGGTGCTGCTGGTTTAGCGATCGGTTTAGCTTTACAAAATACGCTATCCCATTTTGCGGCAGGTATCATGCTGATTAGCCTGCGTCCGTTTGAAGTGGGTGATTTTATTGAGGGTGCTGGTGTTTCCGGTATGGTAGATAGCATAGGTATTTTTTTTACTACTTTGGTAACACCTGATAATGTAAAAATTACAGTACCTAATAATAATTTGTTTAGTAGTACTTTAAAAAATACTACGGCAATGCGAACGCGACGGGTTGATTTGGAAATCGATATTGGCGATCGGCCCATCGAACCAACCATTGATTTACTCTTATTTGTATTAGAATCTCAAGACCTAATTTTAAACGACCCAAAACCAAAGTGTCACGTTGCTTCTATTTCTGCTAATTCCACATTTTTGTATCTGCGTCCTTGGTGCAAAGCTCAAGACTACGAACAGGTGCGATCGCAAGTGCAAAAACTGGTAAAAGAAGCTTTGAAACAACATCCTTTACCGACGATCGAATTGAACGATCGCCCAGAATAGCAGATCATCGGTCATCAGCAATTAATCAATGACTAATGACCGACGATAAATGACCGCTTAAGCACTTACTTGGGTCAACTCTTCGGCTGGTTGTTGTAGCAAATTGTCATACAATTCACTAAGTTGAACCGCTACTGCATTCCAGCTAAACATTGTTTCCACCCGCTTTCTAGCTGCGTGACCTAGTTGATTAGCCCATTCTGAGTTACAAAGAATTTGATCGATCGCGCTAGCAAAAGCTGCCACATCTTTAGGCGGACACAGTAACCCAGTCTCTTCCGGTACGATCGTAAACTGAAGACCGCCCACATCGCTACCGACTACAGGCGTACCGCAAGCCATCGCTTCAATAGTTACCAAACCAAATGGTTCGTAATGACTCGGTACGACAGAAACATCAGCCGCCGCGTAGTAAATCGGTAAAGTAACTTCGTCCAAGCGTCCCGGGAAACTAGTAATTTCTTTTAACCCCAGTTCTTCAACAATTCCTTCAATGCGATCGCGTTCGATTCCATCGCTTTGTCCGGGACGACTACCGCCACCAATTATCAGCTTCAGCTTCTCTTTACCGCGCAACTGAGAACGTCCTACCGCACGGACTAAAGTTTCAATCCCCTTACGACGATCGAAACGTCCCACATAAAGAACCACTTTTGTATCGGAATCAATACCTAATTTTTGCCTTGCTTCTTCTTTACTAATCGAACCAAAACGGCTAACATCGGTACCGCAAGGAATAATATCGATCTTACCTTTAGAAGAAACCAGACTACGCATATGTTCTTTTTCTTGCGGACTGGTTGCCACAATTCTATCTGCTGTTTCCAGCACGTTTTTCTCAATCCCCAATCGCGTAGTCGCAATCAAAGGAATTGTGGAAATAGATTTATACTTTACCGCACCCAGCGAGTGATAAGTATGAATCTGTTTCACGCCTTGAGTTTTTTTCAATTGCATTCCTACCCAAGAAGATAACCAATAATTGGTGTGTACTAAAGGATAAGAAATATTAGATTGCTTTTCAAAATTTTGAAACTTTGTCAAAAATTCCGGTAAATATTCAAAAAGACGATCTCTCGGTACGAATTGTGCGGGTCCGGCTTTTAAACGGATCGTGCGACAATTTGAACTGTGTTCTACAATGGTAGGTACTTCAGAACTTGCTTTGCGAGTAAACATATCTACTCGCCAACCAAGCTTGGCTAGCGCTTCACCTACTTTCCGCACGTAAACGTTTTGTCCGCCAGCTTCTTCCTTACCAATTTCAACAGCCGGATCGCCGTGAACGGAAATTAAAGCAATGTGCTGTTTGATTTGGGAAACCATAGCTTTAGTTGGTGTAAGTATGTAAAAACCTAAAGGGCGACACGAAAATAGATGAATTTATCTTCTTTGTTAGCCCAAGAATCTTCAATAGCTTTTATCCATAAAGATAAAATTGAAATTCTCGGATCGCATCTTCAACTAGGCTGATTTATGAAATTTCCCTACCTTAATACTTGAGAATTAACTATGTCTTTTTGGTTCATTTGCAGTACCTCCTTCCGATAGGTAGTAGAAAAATAGTCAAAACTTATGCCAAGATTATGGTTTTGAGTTAGATGTAACGACTATTACTTACTGGCGTTATGGCAACTAGCAAAATTGATTTTTCGATCGCAAATCCAATCTTTTTGATTTAAACACATCAATTAAGTTAGATAAGTGCCAAAAGCCTAACGACTAGCCCACGATCGATCGCTGGATACTTCGCCCCAGCGTTCAGCCCCAGCAGAAAAGTTACCAAAAAATTTAGGTAGGCTATTGTCTGATTCACTGAGGCTGTGCTAACATAAGTTTCTGTCACCAAGGAGAGGTGGCTGAGTGGTCGAAAGCGGCGGATTGCTAATCCGTTGTACGAATCGTAAGACCGTACCGAGGGTTCGAATCCCTCCTTCTCCGTTTAAAATCAAAAAATAGAGACGTTGCACGCAACGTCTCTATTTTTTGCAGATTTCTCATCCAGCACTTTTCCGGCGAATGACGTACTCCAGAAACTCGGTTTGGAGGGTTTGCAGGGAAAATAGAGATCGTCCAAATCAAGCAGAAAGCAATTAAATTTCTTTCTTCCCTAGCCCTTAGTTGGGTAAAAAGGAATTTCCCGATGTGAAAACCTACTCCGGTAAAACAAGAGTATGATTTGATGCAGTTCTTTGTTGTGAATACTTTGAGAGTTAAATACTAAAAATGAGCAGACTGGCAAGAGGGACAAATCTCAACCCCAAATTAGCGATCGTCCTAGCATCCATCACTTTTGCTACTGGTATTCTCACCGCCGCTTGTCAAAATACTAACAATAACAATCCGGGTACGGTTAACCCTACCGCCAACCCGAACAATACAGGTGCGGCTAACCCAAATACCAACGGTCAAGGATTAAAAATAGGTTCCTTGTTACCGTCCACCGGTGACTTGTCCTCCATCGGACAACCCATGCTACAAGCAATTCCACTAGTCGTAGAAAAAGTCAACCAGTGCGGTGGCGTGAACGGACAACCAGTTACGCTGATTTACGAAGACGACCAAACAGACCCCAAAGCTGGCGCTGCTGCGATGACCAAACTAACAGAAGTAGACAAAGTAGCCGGCGTCGTTGGTTCCTTTGCCAGTAGTGTCTCTAGCGCAGCAGTAGATATTGCCGCACGCAATAAAGTAGTATTAATTTCTCCCGGCAGTACCAGTCCAGTATTTACCGAAAGAGCGAAAAAAGGCGATTTTCAAGGATATTGGGCGCGAACAGCCCCTTCAGATGTTTACCAAGCTCCTGCCTTGGCTAAATTAGCCTTTGATAAAGGTTTTAAACGAGTTTCCACCATAGTTATTAATAACGATTACGGCGTTGGTTTTGAAAAAGAATTTGTCAAAGCTTTCAAACAGTTAGGCGGAACTGTCATCAACGAAGATAAGCCAGTTCGCTACGATCCGAAAGGAACTACATTTAACTCGGAAGCGGCTGCTGCTTTTGCCGGTAAACCAGATGCCGTAGCTGCCATTCTCTACGGAGACGAAACAGGTAGTTTAGTACTTAAATCTGCCTACGAACAAGGACTCAGCAAAGGCATCACCGTCATGTTGACCGATGGAGCTTACTCTCCCCAATTTCCCGCACAAGTAGGAAAAAACAGCGAAGGTAAATATATCCTTGCTAATGCTATAGGTACGGTGCCGGGTGCCAATGGCAACGCGCTCAAAGAACTAGCCGCACTTTGGAAAGAGAAAAAAGGCAGAGAAGTAGATGCTTTCGTTCCTCATTCTTGGGATGCGGCTGCTTTATTAATGCTGGCGGCGCAAGCAGCTAAAACCAATACTGGTGAAGGTATCCAAAGCAAATTGCGGGAAGTAGCCAATGGGCCTGGAGAAGAAGTCAGCGATGTTTGCCAAGCTTTAGATTTATTGCGTCAAGGCAAAGATATTAACTATCAAGGAGCTAGCGGTAACGTAGATATTGATGGATATGGGGATGTGGTTGGCGCTTACGATATCTGGGCAGTCAAAGATGACGGTAAATTAGTTGTGACCGGTACGGTGAGTCCTACTACTACTGCGACAAATCCAGTTACTCCCACTAGCAATAATTAATTTGGGGAAAGGGGAAAAGGCATAATAGGAACAGGAGTAAAATCGCGGCTGAAAAAGGGGGTAGTATACCCGGATTTGGTATAACGCCGATAAATAATCAAAGGGACGTTACGTATTTGTGTAACGTCCCTTTTTCAATTCTTAGTGTGGAATTTGGGGGTTATCTACCGATTTGGAAGATTCGTTTTAATCAAAATCTGAATCCAGCACCGAAGTTATAACCAACACCGATCGTAATTCCCAGATTGACATCATCTAGAAATCCGGCGGTTACGCTACCAGTGGCGGTAAAACGTTCGCTAATTGGCAAATCAACGCCACCAGTTAGCGCCAAACCGATATTTTGGTCGCTTTCAGTGGAAATAATTACTCCAGCGCCCACGTAAGGTGCGAAATTTATTCTTTCAAAAGGTTCTGCCTGGAACGCAAAATCATAAGTGACTGGAATGATAAAATCGGTGTCACCGGAAATAACGACTGCGGGGCGTAAAGAAAAGCTATTCGTGATACCGATTTTGCTAAATACGGTAAAGCCACTATCGCCCAAACCAGA
The DNA here is from genome assembly GCA_036703985.1 of Leptolyngbyaceae cyanobacterium. Lineage (GTDB taxonomy): Bacteria > Cyanobacteriota > Cyanobacteriia > Cyanobacteriales > Aerosakkonemataceae > DATNQN01. The sequence goes on along the minus strand of DATNQN010000070.1, from coordinate 23,368 downwards.
ATCACCTGTTAAACCGATCGAACCACCTACCCCTACGTAGCTCGAGCCAGAGCGAGTCCGCCGACCCAATTCTAATTCTTGCGCTACTTCTTGCCCTTGACCAGATCTTGAATTGGCTCGGTTTCCAGAAGCAGCAGGGCGATTTAAAAGCGCGGAGGCTGAGGTTTCCGATGTACCGGGAACTGGTTGATTTTTGGCTTCTCGCTTAGAAGTGGTAGTCGATGGTTCGGATAACTCAGAAGCTAAAGAGCTATCTTCTTCTACTGAAAGTTCAGCCGTTGTATTGGTGGAACCTACTTGTGCCAGTTGAGTTTGGCTAGCAGGTAAGTTAGAAAAGGAATCGGTAGTGGTGGTAGTAGGTAAAGTCGATCGCGTAACAGAGAATTCATTGCCACTGGTAATACCAGCATCGATCCCGGTATTAGTTGTTTGAGCGCGAGCAGACAAACTGCTGGTTAAAGCCGCACAAGCTGCAAAGCTCAACAGGAAGGCAGTACGCTGTAAAGAATTTGTATTCACATTCACTCCTCGAAGATCCTAAAGGCAAGATTTAATGCCAGCGAAATTTTATATCAGTTTAGTCCTAGTATCGCCAATTTAGGCGATGTAGATAAATTTGGCTACCTACTTTGGCATAAAATTTACTGGAAGTTGCTCTGCAAAGCTAATAAATTTTACCTGCTTTGACAACTTCAGCTAGCTCAAGACTCCCTCGATCCGAGAGTGCCGATCGCAGTAGCAACTTGGTGAGAAATAAAGGGCAACAGCGCTTTGTTTTTACTGTATGATTTTCCTTCCGTAAATACCACCAACAAGTAGGGGAGTTTACCCGGTATTTCTATGTATGCGGCATCGTGGCGAACTTGGCTAGTCCAACCGGCTTTCGACCATAATTGAGCATTACCGGGTAAGCCACCACCCAAAAAACCGATGACTTGGTTTTCTTCATCGACATCTAAATTCGATCGCTCCAAGCTACGTTTCATCAAATCCATCATGGTTTGCGACGCTTTAGGAGATACCGCCACACCTCCAATAATGCTGTGTAGCAGACGGGAAGTGGCATTAGTCGTCAACATATTGCGATTTTCTTTGGATTCTCCCACAAAAATCCGTTCCCGTCCGTATGGCCCGTCACACCAAGTTTTTTGATTGACGTTGATTGACTCTAATTCTGCCCAACCGAGAGAATGGAAGTAGCGGTTAACGATGTTACGCTGTAATTGCCAAGTCTGAAAAGGCCCGTGAGAGAGTTCCGGCCCGCTAGTAGTACCGGTTAAAACGTCTACAACTAAACTGGTAGCATCGTTACTCGAATCGACGATCATATCCCGAATGGCTCTTTCCAATTCAGCTGATGTCTGGATCATGCCTTTCTCCAGCCACTCGAATACTGCTACCAAGTAAAATAGTTTGATTGTGCTAGCTGGGTAAATGCGATCGCCACCTCGATAGCTAAAGCCCCGCACTTCGTGATTCCAGAAAGCTTGTGGACTGAGAGCTCCCCCAGTATTCACAAAAACAGGCGGATCGTAGACAATCCAGGTAAGGGCAATTTGGTTGCGGGTGAGATGGGGAAATTGCTCCCAAGTTGCACAGAGGATCTGATTGCCAAGGTCTTCTAGTTGTTCGTCTTTCCGGAAAAAGGTCATTCGATTTTAGATTTTAGATTTTAGATTGTTGATTGATAGATTTTGTTTACCCTGTCTTGATAGCGATAGGCTACTATTAACTGCGAACCATGAACGATTTATCCAAATCTATTGAGTATCGATGCCGGACTGACCTGAACATCTATGATTCTCCTAGCTGCACCCGGTTGGCTACTCAGGCTCATCTAGGACGCCATCTCAGAGTAGTATCGTTTATCCAGGATACATCTGTTGAGGTGTGTCTGTGTGAGGATGATTATCCTGGTTGGTTGTTGCCAGAAGATGTGAAATACCTGGAAAAAGCTGCTAGTCCATATCAAGCGATCGCAGTTTCTCATCTAGAAATTCAACAACGGTTACCTGATGCGATCGCTTTTACCCAGAATGCGATGAAACAGCCTAATTATTATCTCTGGGGGGGTACGGTTGGGCCAAATTACGATTGTTCCGGACTGATGCAAGCGGCATTTGCGGCATCTGGAATTTGGATACCGAGAGATGCTTATCAGCAAGAAGCTTTTACGCAAAGAATCGCGATCGAACAATTACAACCGGGGGATTTAATCTTTTTTGGCGCGAAAGAAAAAGCTACTCACGTTGCACTATACCTGGGAAATGGCTGTTACATCCACAGTTCGGGCAAAGAAATGGGTAGGAATGGAATTGCGATCGATCCGCTCTCGGAACAAGGAGATGCAGTTACCCAGTCTTATTATCGACAGTTACGGTGCGCTGGGCGAGTAGTGGCAAGTTATGGAAGCAGAATTTAGGAGTCAGAATTCAGAATTCAGAATTTATGAAAGAGAATTCAGGAGTCAGAATTCAGAATCCATGAAAGTTTAATTTGGAGTTCAAGAAACTCAAGCCTAAATCTTTCGTTACCAGGTTCAACCTGGTAATGAGATTCGGGAGGTTCTACCTCCTGTGCGGCAAGAGGTGAGCTAATTAAATAGGCATTATTGGCGAATAAATACCTAAGATACATTTTTGCGTGCTATAACTACCTCGTTGGTGTGAGGTAACCTGGCTAACTAAAATATGAACACTTCCTTATTTTCTGTCACAACAGCAGCGCGGCAGCATAGACTTGCTAACGAAGGATTACTAGATGTATCGGTAGTTGTACCGATATACGAGGAAGTGGAGAGTTTACCTCATTTAATCGAGGCGATCGCATCTACTCTTACCACAAGTCAATTATCCTACGAAATTATTTGCGTAGATGATGGATCGAAAGACGGGTCAGCCCAACTCCTCAAACAACAGGCTACCATCCGCAATGACTTAAAAGCAGTGCTGTTACGACGCAATTACGGCCAAACGGCTGCGATGTCCGCTGGCTTTAATTATGCACGAGGCAGGGCAATTATTACTTTGGATGCGGACTTGCAAAACGATCCGGCTGATATTCCCCGTCTGTTAGCTAAATTGGAAGAAGGCTACGATTTGGTGAGCGGCTGGCGCAAGGATCGAAAGGATGCTGCTCTTACTCGCTTGCTTCCTTCTAAAATAGCTAACTGGCTGATCGGAGTGGTAACTGGCGTCCAACTTCATGACTATGGCTGTTCTCTGAAAGCCTACCGCACCGAACTAGTGGCAGATATGAATCTCTACGGCGAATTACATCGGTTTCTGCCTGCTTTAGCTTATATTGAAGGGGCTAGAATTACGGAAATGCCGGTACATCATCATCCCCGCCGTTACGGACGCAGCAAATACGGTTTGGGAAGAACATTTCGAGTATTGATGGATTTGTTAACCATTTGGTTTATGAAAACGTTTTTGACTAAACCAATGCACGTTTTCGGACTATTAGGTTTAGGTTCAATGGCATTAGGTTTATTTTTAGGCGCTTATTTAACCTTCTTGAAATTAGGGCTAGGAGAAGTAATTGGCAATCGCCCTTTGTTAATTTTGGCGGTAGTTTTGTTGGTCACGGGCGTCCAGTTGTTTAGCTTTGGGTTATTAGCTGAATTATTGATGCGAACTTATCACGAATCTCAAGGAAGACCAATCTATCGGGTGAGGGAAGTAGTAGAGCCGATGGTTAAAAATAGTTAAGAGTAAAGTTTGTCATTGGTTTTCGGTTATTGGCTAACAACGGCTACTAACTTGGCAACGAGACGTTTTGGCGATCGCAAAAGGGGAAAAAGAAAAAGCTTATATACTAAGTGTTTTCGCCCTTTCCTCTCCAATCGTTTATTGTTCCGTTTTAGGTTAGTAGATATAACAACTAATGACAAATGACAAATGACCAATAACAAAGGACAAAAGAGTTGAAAGTTTTTTGGACTTTGGAGCCATTTGAGCGCCGCAATTTACTAATTTTATTTACATCTGGGTTAGTATTTTGGACTGGTTTGGCTTCTCTACTGCCAATTTTACCGCTTTATCTAAAGCATTTAGGGGCGACGGATTGGGAAGTTGGTTTAGTGATGGGTGCTTTTGCGATCGGATTGTTGCTATTTCGTCCTAAATTAGGGCAGATGGCAGACCGTCGGGGGCGAAAAATAGTCCTATTGTTAGGAACTATTGTGGCTGCGATCGCGCCTTTGGGCTACTTGTTCGGATCGTCTATTCCTTTACTAATCGCTGTCCGCGCTTTTCACGGCATTTGTATCGCTGCTTTCACTACGGCTTATAGCGCTTTAGTAGTAGATTTGTCGCCTCTACGTCAGCGTGGTGAAATAATTGGTTATATGAGTTTGGTAACGCCGATTGGGGTAGCTGTTGGCCCAGCAATTGGAGCGTTGATCCAAACTGGGACTAGTTATCAGCGTTCGTTTGTGTTTGCGTGCGTGCTGGCAATTATTAGTTTATTAGGGATCAGCTATATTAAAGAAATAAAACAGCCAGAAAATCAGCAACAAACTGAATCTTTACTTGTTAAGTTAACGCAATCTTCGATGCAACCGTTTTGGCAAATTTTAGCCCGTCCGAGTTTGCTAATTCCTTCTTTAGTCCTGTTGTTATTTGGTTTTGCTTTTGGTGCTTTAACTACTTTTGTACCTCTGTATATTACAGAAGCAAACGTCAACTTGAATCCTGGCTGGTTTTATACCGCAGCAGCGTTTGCTAGTTTCAGTTTTCGGATGTTTATCGGTCGTGCTTCCGATCGTTATGGCAGGGGAATATTTATTACTGCTAGTATTTTCTTTTATTGTTTGTCGATGTTGATGCTGTCTAACGCTACCAGCGCCAATATATTTTTGTTAGCAGGCGTTTTAGAGGGCGGTGGATCGGGTACTTTCTTTCCGATGATGATCGCGCTGATTTCCGATCGCTCTTCTGCTCAAGAGAGAGGGCGTATTTTCGCGATTTGTATTAGTGGTTTTGATTTGGGAGTTGCGATCGCAGCACCAGTTTTTGGCTCTCTAGCAGAATATATCACCTATCGGGGTATTTTTGTTCTGAGTACCGGAATGGCTTTCCTAGCATTGATTATTTTTATTACCCTATGCAATAAAAATTTTTCCACTTCTCTCAAATTCGCCTTAGGAAAAGAGAAGGATTTGTACTCCCTGACTAAAGGCCACGTAGCAACATAAAAAAATAAAAAAGGGTAAAAACCCTTTTTTATTTTTTGCTTTTCGTATTTAATTGTTTAGACGGGCAAGGAGGGATTCGAACCCCCGACACCGTGGTCCGTAGCCACGTGCTCTAGTCCACTGAGCTACATGCCCTTGGCGTTCACAGAAACTAATAGTAACACAGGTTTTTTGAATGATGCAACCTTTTTCAGAAAATAAATCTTTGACTCATTTGGATGAAAGCGGAGAAGCCCGCATGGTGGACGTTTCGGGCAAACAAGCAACTGTTCGGCAGGCAGTAGCAGCAGGGAAAGTGCGGATGTCCCTAGAAACATTTGAGGCAATTCAAGCGGGTAACGCACCAAAAGGGGATGTGCTGGGGACAGCCCGGTTAGCTGGTATAATGGCAGCCAAACAGACATCCCAATTAATCCCTTTGTGTCATCCCTTACCTTTGCAAAAGGTAGAAGTACAAATAATTCCCGATCCTCAGTTACCGGGATACGAAATTCAAGCTCAAGTGAAGACGAAGGCAGAAACAGGGGTGGAAATGGAAGCTCTAACTGCTGTTTCGGTGGCGGCGCTGACTCTTTACGATATGGCGAAAGCTTTAGAAAAATCAATGCAAATTGAAGATATCCGTTTGGTGAGTAAGACTGGCGGTAAGTCAGGGGATTATCAGGCAAATAATCTGGTGGAATGATCGATCTGCGATCGAGGATTCTTCTTGCGATCGCATTTACTAAGGTTGTTTATTAATTACTCGCTACAGAAGTCGAATTAGCAATCTTGTCGATCGAGTTTCACCTAATGATGTACCTGCACAAGTTATTCAAGACACTGGTGAAGATTTGGGATTGATTCTGGGAAGGGTATTAGAAGCTAAAATAAATGCTAATCAACTTAAAACTCGTTTGGAGAACTGAGCGTGACACAACCATTTATGAGTGAAGGCGAATTAGCCAAAATGGAAGAACTGCTCGAACTAGCTAAAATTACCGAGCATCAAATGAAGGAATTAGCTGATTTTACTTTGGAGATTAATCAAAAATATGAAAAACGTTTAGCCGAAATTAGAGTTGCTAAGAAATTGCAGACTAGTGGTATTGAGTGAGTCTAAGTTTATGAAAAATGTTTATACAAGTGCATTTTTGAGAGATGAAATAGCTAGAATAATTACTCCTTCTATCGATAAATAGAGGATAATTGTTTTTTGGCTGAATTTGGCAAAAGGAGCGATCGCTTCACCCGCGCAACCCTTACCTTACAATTTAGATAAGTACTAACTCTGTTTCACCTAGTAGAAATATTTTATGCCTCCTCGTTGGCCTCGCAAACCCGATCGCAATGACCCCGCTTTCCGCAAACTAGATGACCGGATGAACTTCGCCGTCCATGTAGCAATTTTTGCTGCTTCTAATTCCGGTTTGTGGTTTGTTCATAATATCCAAAAAGCGGAATGGCCGTGGGCTACTTGGGTAACGGGCGGTTGGGCGCTGCTTTTGGTGGCCCATGCGGTGTATATTTTCGCGATCGCAAATTACTCCGAATCCCCTTTACCATCTGTTGACCGGGCTAGCAAATCTCCCTAAAGATAGAACTCAGTCTCCTGCTTATCAGAGATTTACACTCATAGCAGGATTGATTCAATAGGATGTAAGTAGACTTTTCATTGAGGTAACCAAAATAAGTCCTATGGCAAAGACTAGCACCTCACAAGCGATCGAATCTCTAGCCGCAGAAATTGGCGAAAATGTATATATCGACATTGCCAAGTGGCATCTCTATTTAAGAGAAGCCCATCTGCATACGGTTGTTGCCGAACAAGTTTATCCCATGCTAGTGGATAATACCCTCGAAGAAGGAAGGGTTTTAAAAGTTCTTGAAAGTATCCCCGTTAAGTTAGGGGGGCGGCGGGATGTTCCTTTAGCTGATTTGATCCCTACCGCAAGTCAAGTTAATTTGATGGATATCTTGGAAGAGTTTCAACGCAAAATGTAGAAAACTGACAACAATTATAAACCCGGTTTCTTTAAGAAACCGGGTTTATAATATCAGGCTTTCTTGCCAAATTTCTGCTTTATCCGTGTCAAGAAAATATCTACTTCTGGCAAGTTTAGCTTACTTGCAAAAATTCCAAATAAGGCTAAACCAACTAAGGCAGATAAGCATAATTGCATCAATTGAATTAACAAACCTTCCGTGCCGAACATTTGTTGTAATTGCCAATTTGTCAGCCAACAAACAACGCCAGCAATTATGCTACCGCCAGTTAAAGCACCTAAAGGCATTCCCCATTCTCGTAAAGGTAAACCGTTGAGTTTGCGATTGAGAAACCACAACAACATTACCATTGAGGTAAAGTTTACTCCCATCGTGGAAAGAACTAAACCGGGTGCGCCGAAAGGTTGAACAAAAATATAATTTAGCAGGGCTTTCAGGAAAATATTTACCATGCTGATGCGGAAGGGAGTGTCTCCATCTCCTAATCCATAAAATACTCTAACTAGTACATCTCGTCCTAAGTAAAAGAACATTCCGATGCCGTAAGCTACTAATAATGATGCGACTAAACTAGAAGCTTGGCGATCGAATGCACCTCGTTCGTAAACTACTCGCACGATCGGTACTGATAGGGAAACCATAATCGCACCAAGGGGTAACATGGTAAGTGCCGTCATCATTAACCCTTGGCGAATTCTGACTTTTAATTCCGGCCAATCTTCGGGGGCGGCGAGGCGGGAAAATATGGGTAAAAGAGGTACTAACAGGACGTTTGAAATAATTCCTAAAGGTGTTTGTACTAAAAGTCCGGCATAACTTAATGCGGCGGCAGCTTTCGGTATAAAAGAAGCAAAGAATAAATCGGTATAAACGTTAATGTGCATCATACCGGAGGAAAAAGTTGCTGGGCCCATGATTTTCATGGTTTCGCGAACGCCTGGGTGTTGAAAGTCAAATCGCAAGCGCAATGTACCTAAACCCGATCGCCATTGGGCAATTACTTGCACTAACCATTGCAAAACTGCCCCGGCTAAAGTTCCCACCGCTAAAACTTGTCCGCCCAGCATGGCGTATTCTGGGAGAGTAATTTTGTTTGCCAGCTGCATTGCTAAAACGGCGATTCCCCCGATCACGGTGATGCTGGAGAATAAGGGGCTGATGGACGGTAACCAATATTGATCGGCGGCGTTGAGGGTGGCAAAACCGATACCGATCAGTCCGGCAAACAGTGCCATCGGTGCCATAATTTGGAGTTGTTGGATCGCGATCGCTTTCGTCAGTGGGCCAACTCCTTCTACCCGATCGAGTCCCGGTGCCACTAAATTAATTAAAGGTTCCGCGAAAAAGATTAAGGCGATCGAGACTAGTAACAGCCCTCCGGTCACAAAAGTGGTGATTGTTTCTACAATGGGAGCAACCTCTTCTTTCCGCCGCTTCGATAAAACGCTGACTACGGCACTGTGAAATGGCCCGTTGATGCCCCCCAGCAATACTAACAAGAAACCTGGCACGATATAGGCGTAGCTGTAGGCGTTGGCGGCGGCACCCACACCAAATGCAGCTGCGATCGCTTGTTGACGCACCAAGCCAAAAATTTTACTAATCAAGGTGGCGACTGCTACAATGCCAGCAATTCCCACCAAAGTTCGAGATTTTTTTTTACTTACAGACACGCGATTTTATACATAGCTAAAGGTATCTCTACTATTCAATCGTGAATTTGGCCATTCCGAAAAGTATATTTGCTCAAAGTTTCTACTCTTTGTTAAGTCTGGTAGAATAAAACACTTAATATATAATTATTAAAAATTTATATACTTAGCCAATTATTTGGCGGTAACCAGTGTAAATATAATGTAGACATTGCAAACCTTATTTATGCTTTATATTTCATGGCCGATCGCAATTTAATGCAGAATAGTATGAACAATTAGTAAAGTTTCATCCTTACGAACAGAAAAAAACAAACTTAAGCTCCCAACTTAAGTTGTGGAAATCAAAAATTTTACCTTAAATTAAGTCTAACTGGTTTCAAATTTTAAATCTAAAATATAATGACATCTGATTGGATTTACCATTACCCAACTCTTTACCCCGGCATTTTACTAAAACGTTATAAACGATTTTTAGCAGATATTGAATTGGCAACAGGGGAAATAATTACCGCTCATTGTCCGAATACCGGGCCAATGACCGGGGTATCTACTCCTGGTAGTTTAGTACAAGTTTCTTATAGCGACAATGCTAAACGTAAACTTCCTTACACTTTGGAGATGATTCGGGTTTGCGATACTGAACCGACTTGGGTAGGAATCAATACAAGCTTACCCAATCGTATAATCAAACTCGTTTTAGAAAAAAATTTAATACCCCAAATAAGTAATAATACTGAAATTCGTTGTGAAGTTACTTATGGCCAAAATAAAAGCAGTCGTGTAGATTTTTTGTTAACGGACAATGACAAAAAACAACCGATTTATCTGGAGGTGAAGAATACTACTTGGTCAAATGAGAGATTAGCCCTTTTTCCTGATACCATAACTACGCGAGGGCAGAAACACTTACGAGAACTTACGGCACTTTTACCTCAAGCACGGGCAGTCATGTTGTACTTTATTAGCCGTAGCGATTGTACCCATTTTGCCCCCGGAGATAGTGCCGACCCCTTGTACGGACAACTGCTGCGGTTAGCAGTAGCGCAGGGTTTGGAAGTTCTGCCTTGTCGTTTCGACATCAAGCCAGAAGGTATTCGTTACTTAGGCTTGGCAGAGTTTGTTCCTTCTATGTCAGCATTGAGTATAGGCAACTATGAAAACACAAGTTGTGAAACGCAAGCATTTAAAATGCTTGGATAAAATCATGACCGGTCTGGGAATGTTCCAGCAAGATAATCTGAGAGTCAAGAGCGATCTGACTTTTCTCAACCAAGTACTACAATGGTTTGAGAAGTTTTGCTTTCAGAATTTAGCGAAAGTTTCCTGGTTGGAGAATAAGTACGACGGGATTAAGTTAGCACTAGCGGAAGGGTTTACTAATGCTGTCCGTCACGCCCATGAGAATTTACCAAAAGAAACGCCGATCGATATTCAAGTAAAATTATCGGAAGAGGGTTTGGAAATTCGGATTTGGGATTTTGGCGAACCTTTCGATCCCAACACTTTACCAGAACCAGAACCCGGTACTCTACAAGTAGGGGGCTACGGTTGGTTTTTGATGCGCCGGATTGCAGACCGGGTGATTTACGAACGGGGTCAGGATCAAAGAAACTGTTTAATTCTAATTACAGGAAAGGTTTAGTATAACCTTTTTTAGAACTTTATAAAATCGAAATGAAAAATTTGTTTATTGTTTTTGAAGGCGTCGATGGTTCTGGCACTTCGACCCAATCTAGCTTGCTCAAAGATTATTTTGCTACCCAAGGTTATCCAGCCGTACTGACTTGCGAACCATCAAATGGGCCAATTGGCAACTTAATCAGACAAGCGATGAAGAAAAGGGTTTTGTTTGTCAATGATAGCCAGAAATTTGACGAACAAATGGCTTATTTGTTTGCCGCCGATCGCCACGACCATCTATATAATGAAGTTGATGGCGTCGTGAAGTTATTAAAAGATTTTACGGTAATCAGTACCAGATATTATTTTTCATCTTTAGCATATCATTGGAATACTCAAGAAGAGTTTGAATTTGTCAGTAAATTAAATGAAAAATTTCCCCGTCCCGACTTGGTAATATATATAGATATACCGATTGAATTGGGTTTGGATAGAATTAGCGATCGCACTTCTAAAGATATCTACGAAAATCAGCAAAAACTAGCTAAAGTAAAAGGTAATTACCAACAGATATTCGCTCAATATGCAGGTTTAGCGTTACAGGTAGATGGAACTAAAGATAAATATTTAATTCACGAGAAGATTGTAGAATTTATTAAGAAAAACTTTGCTTAAGTAATTACCCATCAAAAATTCCCCTAAGCCAACTAAAAAAACTCAATTATCTGGCTATCTTGGCTAATATATTTTCTTTTTTGACTAAGTTAATTAGGTGTTGCTTTAATTTAGCATTTTCTGAGACAATAATAAATGCTCATAAGCATTTTAATCACTATGAGCGTTGTCAACAATTTGTGGAATTCTAATGGATCGATTCCGAGTAGAGGTTATTGCCAAAACACCAAATCCTCAGCAGGTGGTTTATGCTGCTCTCCACCAAGATTATACCGAGGCTTTTGTATTTGATGAGATAAACGAGTGGCCTACAGAGTCAAAATGCGGTGAAATAATTGTTAAACGCCTTTTAGCGGGTGAACGGGGGCATTACGGCCCATTAGAACATCCACAAATCGTGTTTAATTGTGGCTATTTTCCTCATAGCGTGATGCAGCAGGCGCGAACTCATCGCGTTGGCGTGAGTTTTGACGTGCAATCGTTTCGGTATACAGGTAATCAATTTATTGATGTAGCTGAAGGCAAAAAAGATATAGAAGAAGTTTTCTATCTTCGTCCAGTTGGCTATTATACTGACCGTGAAGGTAAAAAATACCATTATTCTCTAGAGCAGAGACAAGAAGATTTAAAATGGTGTATCGAAGCAGCCAAAAGATACAAAGCGGATGTTGATGCAGGTATGTCTGAAGAACACGCCAGAGGAAAGCTTCCTTTTGATTACCGCCAACATTTCGTAGTCAGCTTTAATTTAAGGTCTTTTCTACATTTTTGCGATTTAAGAAACAAGAAAAATGCACAACTGGAAATTCAAAAGCTATGCGAACTGATGTGGCCGCATTTTAAGGATTGGGTGCCTGCAATTGCAGAATGGTATGAAGCTAATCGTCTTGGTAAAGCAAGGTTAGCTCCATAAAATTTAACTAAACGGAAGTTTATTGAATACTAATTAACTTCCGTTAAAAATGGCATATTTTAAAAAATTTATTTATGCTTATTATTGGTATAATTTAATTATTACCTCTGTTTACTTAGCGTTACTTGACAGCTTTTAAATCAACCAAAGATTTAGACAGCCAAAGTTAAATACGAGCAATAGTTACGGTTTCTAGTTGGTCTTGATATTTACCTTGACGCGCCTCGTAGTTGACAGCACAAGGTTCGCCTTCAAAAAACATTAACTGTACTATTCCTTCATTGGCATAAATTCGGCAATCAGCGCTAGAAGCATTGGATAACTCTAGGGTTAGGTAACCTCGCCAAGCTGCTTCAGCTGGAGTAATATTGGCAATAATTCCGCAGCGAGCATAAGTACTCTTACCGATGCAGATTACTGTAATATTGTGTGGTATTTCCAGCCTTTCTAACGCAACACCTAAGCCATAAGAATGAGCGGGAAGAATAAAATAACTGCCATTGGCATCTGTATATAATTTTGTTTGCTGTAAGTTCTCAGGATTAAAGTTTTTAGGATCTACTACAGTGCCTGGAATATGCCTAAAAATGCGAAAATCTACAGGTGATAACCTAATATCATAACCAAAGCTACTAAGGCCATAAGAAATGACTGGCAATCCCTCAACACGACGAATTAAATGAGGCTCAAAGGGCGAAATCATACCCTTTTGAGCCATTTCAGAAATCCAGATATCGTTCTTAATCACAGGTGCGTAAAAAAATTAGACGGACATATTAGCATACCCTAAACTGAGACAATTTGTTCTCAGGGTCTATTACTTTTACGCATTTCCGTAATTTGATCGGCTAAGTCTAGGATAACCTTTGGCATTTCCGGCCCGGTCAAAATTATGTCTACATGATGGGGGCGGTGCTTGAGTAATTCCAGCACTTCTGATTCGGGAATTAAGCCGAAGTTCATTGCCAAACTCAATTCATCCAATACGACTAGAGAATATTTCCCATCCAGCACTTCTTTTTGGGTTTGCTGCCACAATTCTAGGAGGGCTTCCATTTCTGCATCGTCTAAATGAGGCGTGTCGATGCAGCGTGGTAAATTACAGCGAATCCAATCTAAATTTTGTCCTAAGCGAACAGGATGTTCGTACCCCTGATTAATTCCTCCTTTGAGGAACTGTACGACTAAAACGGGGGTTCCCTGTCCGGCAATTCTCAGGGCTTGGGCCATTACACTGGTAAAAAAGTTGCGGTGAGAGGAGGTAAAGACTTGTACTAGTCCTTCAATGGTGGGGAGTAGGCGACGGTGAGTGTTGAGAGTAGCAGTTTCTAGCTGGGCAACCATATCGATTTTGAATTTTAGATTTTAGATTTTAGATTTTAGATTGTTCCGACGGATGAATCCGGGGACTTGGGGTGGGGGTGGATGTGGTTCATTGGTAAGACTCCCGCTGGGGAGATGAAGTATCGTTTTTGGCGGTGTTAACAAACCGCTTGATTATACGCTGGATGCTCTTGTCAGTCCGGTTTGCTTTACAAGATCTAGTGTACTTTTAGATTCGCATAACTAGTACAACACTATATATATAGATTCGTCAATAGCTCTAGTGGTTGGAAATTGCCCGGTACAATTGTGTTTATCGATGAGGATGAGGTTGGTAAGGGTGGGTTTTGTTGAAAGGTGGTTCATCAGAAGAAATGGTTATCTGCTAAACCCGCCCCTACAAGAGTTTTCCCCATCTCCTCGTTTGGAGTTTGATGATAAGCTTGAGTCGTTTCTCAAAACCAAATTCCGTGGGAGTTGCTTAAAGTGAGACTGGTGATTTTGGGAGGTGCAGGTGCGGGAAAGGGAACCCAAGCACGATTACTATCAACTCATCTGAATGTTCCTGCCATCTCTACAGGCGATATACTACGAAGTGCGATCGCTACTAGTACGGATTTGGGTTTGCAAGCGCAGCCTTATGTAGACAAGGGTGAGTTAGTACCCGATCCTACGATGATCGAATTCATGCGTTTGCGGCTGCTGTTGTTCGATGTGGTAGATGGTTGGGTACTCGATGGTTATCCTCGCACTGCTTTCCAAGCTGAGGAATTAGATTTTTTGTTGGATGATTTGAAGCAGCATTTGGATTGGGCGATTTGGTTGGATGTGCCAGAATCGATCTTGATAAGCAGATCGTTGGATCGATCGCGCGATGACGATGTACCGGAAATCATCCAGCGCCGCATTCAATTATTCCAAGAAAGAACTGCCTTGATACTAGATTATTACGAACGCCGCCAAAGGCTGTTAACGATCGACGGTAACCAATCCGCTGAAAAAGTGCAGCAAGACATTTTACAAAAAATTATGTAGAGGCTCGATCTAATATTTATTGCTGTATCCTGGTTAGGTGTTTCGAGGCAAAGTGCGATGTCCTGGCAGCGTCCCGATGGCAGACAACCTTACCAATTGCGTCCGATTCGTTTTGAACGCAACTTCACTCGCTTTGCAGCAGGTTCGGTGCTTGCTCATTGCGGCGATACGCAAGTGCTGTGCAATGTTAGTATTCAAGAGAGCGTCCCCAAATTTTTAGTAGGTTCTGGTAAGGGTTGGTTAACTGCTGAGTATCGGATGCTTCCCAGCGCGACTTTGCAACGCCAAGAACGAGAATTTTTGAAGTTATCGGGAAGAACGCAGGAGATTCAACGCTTGATCGGACGCAGTTTGAGGGCTGCTTTGGATTTGCAAGCGTTGGGAGAGAGGACGGTTATTGTAGATGCGGATGTATTGCAGGCGGATGCGGGTACTCGCACTACGGCGATTACTGGCGCGTTTGTGGCTCTTGCGGATGCGATCGCAAAATTGGTAAAAGAAGGTAAGCTAGTGCGATCGCCGATCGTTCACCAAATCGCTGCTGTTTCTGTGGGACTTTTGCAAGGTGAACCGTATTTAGATTTAAACTATCCCGAAGATGTCGCCGCTGATGTTGATTTCAACGTGGTGATGAACGAAGAACTTGCCATTATTGAAATCCAAGGAACCGCCGAAAATAACTTTTTCAGTCGTACTCAGCTTAACGGAATTTTGGATTTAGCGGAAAAAGGTATTAAGGAATTACTAGAAGCGCAACGAGAAGCTTTGCAGTAAAAAACTTGAGGTTTGTAGTAAGGACTTTAGTCCTTATATCCTGATATTGAGATGACTAAAGTCCTTACTACAAAAAGTTCTTTTATAGCCAATTTCCTATTTCTCAAATTATTTAGTTTATGGAAAGTTCTGTTTCTGATTATTGGCAATACCTGCAAAACCTTTCGGCTTCTCTGTCGTCAGAACTTTTAGATCAAATTAGAATTCTACTTGCCGATACATCTTTAGATAATCCCACTTCTGGCCGAGATTTTAATAACTTTGCCGTTTTTGCATTAATCGAAGCCGAAAATAGCGAAGATTTATCTCAACGGGAGTTTTATTTGGGAATTGCTACAGAAGCATTAAATAGAGAAGAAGCTTTAGATGAGTATCCGTTGTGTGCGGCGCACTTGGCTTTGGTTTTGGCTGCGATCGGTCAAATACAATCTGCGATCGACTTAGCGCTTACCACTTTTCTAAAAATTCTGCCTCTTGCTTATACCGAGAACCAAAAATTATTACCAGGACTGGTTTATTTTCCTGTTAATTCAACCAAACTTGGTGATTTAGAAATTTCTCAAATCATCGCGGCAGAAAACAGCTATCAACAATCTATTTTATTAATCAGTCAAGTTCTTTGTTACTCTACAAGCGTATTTTATGATTTTGGACTTCGCGCCCTCCATTTAGCTATTCAAATTTTACCTGATTCCCCTACAAGTAACTTAAAGTTAGGAGTTGCCAGCATTCTCAACAATCAAATGGAAGGAGTGTTATATTTACATCGTGCCAGTAAAATAGCGCCAGAAGATGCAAAAATATGGCAAGCTTTGCACTTAATTTATCGAGATTTGAAACAGCCGATAATCGCCCAATCATTTTTACAAAAAGGTCGGAGTTTACGCCAGCAAAACCCTAATCAAATAAATTGGCAATGGACTAATTTAGAATCCAATAGCGCTTTTACTTATGTACCTTTCGAGAATAATTTAATCTTAACAGTAGAAGCGAGCCTTTGCAGTATTGTCACTAGCGTATTGCTAGCCGAAGGTGATTGGTTTGAAAATGAAATTGAATTTTGGCGTCATTGGATTGAACCGGGAATGACAGTAATTGATGTGGGTGCTAATGTAGGAGTTTATACATTTAGCGCTGCCCAAAAAGTAGGAAGTTCCGGTTGCGTGTTAGCGGTTGAACCATTTTTTGGTGGTGTTAGCTGTTTGTCAGAAACTTGTAGGATAAATGAGATAAATTGGGTAAAAGTTTGTGCTGGTGCTGCCAGCGATCGCAATGGATTTATTAACTTACAATTGGAAGTTTCTAACGAGTATAACGCCATCATATCTGATGAAGATGCGGCAGAGATATCGCCTGAAAAATTGCAAAAAGTAGCTTGTTTTACTCTCGATAGTTTAGTAGAGAAAGAAAATTTAAATCGAGTAGATTTACTCAAAATTGATGCTGAAGGTCATGAAATGTCAGTTTTACTGGGCAGTGAAACGATTTTAACACAATTTGCGCCATTAATTATATACGAAAATGTAATTAGTGGCGTACAAAATAGTAACTTACCCGTAGCAGAATTTTTACTAGAAAAAGGCTATCAACTATTTTCTTATCAACCTTTTTTAAGAAAGCTGATTCCGATCGATAATCTTACAGATTTGCCAGCAAAATTAAATATAATTGCTCTGCCAGAGGGGAGGGTTGCAGGAATTAATACCTAGTTATTATTTACTATTAACTAATGGCAAATCGATAAGAAACGTCGCAAAAGGTTAAGAATTGTTGCCATTAAACAATCGGGAAGTTGTTTTAGTTTTAAGCTAAATCCCTATCAACTATCATCGTTTCAGCGATTGAGAGTAGATCGAAAGTCTTTCTTAGTTTCTACTCACTAGACCTTCATCTTGAGAGAAAATCAGAAACGGTTAGATAATCAAGCACTCATTGTTCAGATCGATCGAACATCATTCATTTGTATCAGCGCAAGGGAGAACGGTTTATGAAATTGGCTTACTGGATGTATGCAGGACCCGCCCACATTGGTACGCTTCGCATCGCCAGTTCATTTAAAAATGTCCACGCGATCATGCACGCGCCGTTGGGAGATGATTATTTCAACGTAATGCGATCGATGTTAGAACGGGAGAGAAATTTTACCCCTGTAACAGCCAGTATCGTCGATCGCCACGTTCTCGCACGCGGTTCTCAAGAAAGAGTGGTAGATAATATCACTCGCAAGGATCAGGAAGAAAACCCAGATTTGATCGTGCTGACTCCGACTTGCACGTCAAGTATTTTGCAAGAAGATTTACAAAACTTTGTCGATCGCGCTCAACTAGATGCCAAAGGCGACGTGATGTTGGCAGATGTGAATCACTATCGCGTTAACGAATTGCAAGCAGCCGATCGCACTTTGCATCAAATCGTCCAATATTATATCGAAAAAGCACGCAAACAAGGCAACTTACCAGCAGGAAAAACTGAAAAACCTTCCGTTAATATCATCGGTATTACTACTCTCGGTTTCCATAACCAACACGACTGCACCGAACTAAAACGGTTAATGGCAGATTTAGGAATTGAAGTAAATCAAGTAATACCTGAAGGTGCTTCCGTTAACAACTTAAAGAATCTGCCGAAAGCTTGGTTTAACCTAGTTCCTTATCGGGAAATCGGGTTAATGGCAGCTAAATATTTGCAAGAAGAATTCGGCACACCTTATATAGATATCACCCCAATGGGTGTGGTAGAAACTGCTCGTTGTCTTCGCAAAATTCAAGAAGTAATTAACGCCCAAGGTGCTGATGTTGATTACGAAGATTACATCAACGAACAAACATTGCACGTTTCCCAAGCTGCTTGGTTTTCTCGTTCCATTGACTGCCAAAACTTAACTGGTAAAAAAGCCGTGGTGTTTGGCGATAGCACTCACGCCGCCGCCATTACCAAAATTTTGGCACGAGAAATGGGAATTCACGTAGTTTGGGCTGGTACTTATTGCAAATACGATGCTGAATGGTTCCGGGAACAGGTTAGCGAGTACTGCGATGAAGTAATTATCACTGAAGATCATGGTCAAATTGGAGATGCGATCGCGCGAGTAGAACCTTCCGCGATTTTCGGCACTCAAATGGAACGCCACGTCGGTAAACGTTTGGATATTCCCTGCGGTGTTATTGCAGCACCAATTCACATTCAAAACTTCCCTATAGGTTACAAACCTTTTATGGGTTATGAAGGCACAAATCAAATCGTTGATTTGATCTACAATTCCTTTACTTTGGGGATGGAAGATCACCTGCTAGAAATCTTCGGCGGACACGATACCAAAGAAGTAATTACTAAGGGAATTTCTGCTGATTCCGATCTTGGTTGGACGAGAGAAGCACAAGCAGAATTGAATAAAATTCCCGGTTTCGTGCGCGGTAAAGTGAAGCGTAATACCGAAAAGTTTGCCCGCGAAAGAAACATCGGGCAAATTACCGTTGAGGTGATGTACGCTGCGAAGGAAGCAGTAGGGGCGTAAATTATAATAGTAAGGTGGGTGTAATGCCCACCTTACTGCCAGTAAAGTTCTTCGGAGTTTGGAGATTGGAAAAATGGGCAACTCTGTAACATTTCAAACTGTGGTTGAATATGTTGAAGCCCTTTCCCCAGAAGACCAAGATTTATTAATTGAACTCATTCAAAAGCGGCGCATACAAAAGAAACGGGCAGAGATAGCTGAAAATGCTTCTCAAACTTTAGCAGCAATGAAATCAAAAACAGCTAAACGCGGAACATTAGCAGATTTGAAAGCAGATTTGTTGAGCGAAGAATGACATTAGTTTGGGATAATAGCTTTCGTCGAGCATTCAAGCGCCTGATTCGCAAACATCCTCAATTGCAGGACAAAATTTTTGAAGTTTTAGAACTTTTGGAAACCGATCCTTTTGCCCCTTCACTGAAATCTCATAAACTGCGAGGAAATTTGGAGGGACTTTGGGCTTGTTGGGTTGAATATGATTGTCGAATTATTTTTTCTTTGGCTACAGATGAAGAGTCTGGTGAAGAACTAATACTTTTAATAGATATTGGTTCTCACGATGAGGTATATTAAAAACATTAGTTTGTTAGATTAAGGTGGGAAATATCAATGCACGCACCCGAAACTAACCCAGAAAGATTAATGCCTTCATCAAACGTTTACGAAAAAGATTTTTACGCCTGGACGCAGGAACAAGCGGCTTTACTACGCAACCAAAAATGGAAACAGCTTGACTTACTAAATTTAATTGAGGAAATAGAATCTTTAGGAAAACAGCAACGCCAAGAACTGCGAAATTGTTTAAGCTTGCTAATCGGACATGTACTAAAATGGGAATATCAATCCGAACGTCGTAGTCGGAGTTGGTTAGCAACAATTCGCATTCAACGTCTGGATGTTTCCGAACTATTAGAAAGTAATCCAAGTTTAAAACCTTATTTGGAAGAGGCGCTACAAAAAGCTTATATTAAAGGTGTAGAATTGGCTGTAAAGGAAACAGAATTATCTCGTCGTACTTTTCCATTAGAATGTCCGTACAGTTTATCTCAAATTCAAGAAGATTCTTTCTATCCTGGGGAACCGAGCGAGTGGGAAAAGGAATAGAATTGATGGTGCTTTTTGCTAGAGTGATATATCCAGTAAAATAAGTTAAAACTTTTATTTAAGTAAAATGTCAAATTTATTAGTTCATCAAAACAAAATATGTAAATTAGTTAATTTACTTCAAAAGGGCGTAGAGCAAAATAAGACATATAATTTAACAATTGTTAGTTGTTATTTTAATCCAGAATCTATAAAAAGATTAATCGATGAAATCAAGAATCAAAATATTCAGCTTGTAAGCTTAGATATCTATGTAGATAGAGGAGATGCCCTCAAAATTGGCAAAGAAGAATTATTAAAGTGGTTATTGTGCGTAAAACAGCAAATAGCTACTCAATTATATATTTTTAATAAATATTATTTGTTCCACCCCAAGGCATATTGTTTATCAGTACACAAAAGTTTTTATAGAGGAAGTTTAGTAGTAGGTTCGGCGAACATAACCGAAAATGGATTAAGTGGTCAATGGGGAAATTTAGAATTACTGATTGATACCCAAGAACCCGATTCTATAAGTAAGTTTTTTATCGATTTGTCTAATCTGAAAAGAGACTTTACTCTGATTGAAAAATTAGAAGAATTCGATTATATAGAAGATTTTGAGCAACATATTAATGACGAAAATGACTATTTATTTGAATACTATCTATTGAAATGTGGTTATTTAGTTCACAAATGGGATGAAAAATTATCTTTTAATGTGTTTTACGAATTGATTAAACAAAATAAAAGCTCGGACTCTGAAGAGCAGGAAATAAAAGATATTTTGGGTGAAGGGGAACGTGAAATTAACGTTACTAAAGCTAAAAAATCTCTCACAATAAGATACTTTAAAAAAGACATATATAAAATATATAAGTTATACAATTTAAATAAAACTATACGGACAGATATCCTGGGAGATTATGGAGTAGAAACAGTCCTTGGCTATTGGATACCGAAACAAATCGTTAATTCTCTAAAAAATCAACAGAAACAAGATATTTTTGAAAAATTTCATAAAGATTTAATCGGGTTAGAAGAAAAGTTAGTTGAAGTTTTGGATCTGGTTAGAAAAGATTGGGAAAGCCTCAAAAATAATGGTAAAATAAATAATTCTAGCCCTAGCCCTGTTGAAAATTTCGAGGAAAATTTCAAAAAAATTATTAGTGATTCAAAATTACTAGAAAGAATATATTACAGGTACGCCATAATCGAGTTACCTTATCACATTTCACAAGATATAGAAATTAAAGAGATGTATAAATCTTTAATTCAAACTTGTGATAAAAAACATAAGTATAGCAAGTATAGCAAAGAAAATTTAACCAGCAGGGCTGTTCGTGAAGCTAATTCAACTAAAGATTTGAATAAAATTATTAATTTAAAAGTTAATAACTATTAGCCACACCCTTACAGGAGTAATATAGCGAACCAATTTCCTTTAGAAATAAAGAAACGTATGATGGCAATATTTTATTGCATACCGCAGAAATTCGTTTTCTTCCTGTGGTGCGTTACGCGCTAACAAACCACTACTGTATTTAAGATTCTCTTTACAAACAGGCTTTAAGATAAATTTAATTGACTATGAAAATATTAAAGTTGGGAGAATAGGAAAAATATTTGCGATCGGCATTTCACCCCATATACAAAACCAAACTCCCAACTTCTGCGCTCTTTAATTTTACTTCTAAATACTATTGCCCAAATTCCACCCGCGCTTGGTCAACAATATCAGCCGTTACTACATCCAACTCAGCCTCACGTGCTAACTGCTCAATACGCTGTCGAGCTTGAGAACGAACAAAAAAAGGAATCTTTTTCAGCTTGATTTTAGCTTCCACCGTCCATTCCAACGCACCTGTAAAATTAGAATCCTGCATAGCAATTGAAAGTTGAATAACTAACGATTAGTTGTCAAACAGCGAATTTCTCATATATATATATTAAACTGCACCGATCGCCAAAACATAAAAAAAGCTCCTGCCGTTTGGCAGGAGTCGAGTCACTATGCAAGAAAACAGAAAACTTAATTACATTGACAGATTAGTCAATGTCATTCATGAACAGCACTGGCTCAGTTTCGCGATCGATACCTTTTTCAAAGCCGGCAGCCGCAGCGCGAGCACGTCCAGCGTGCCACAGGTGACCGACTAAGAAGAAGAAGCCCAACACGAAGTGAGAAGTTGACAGCCATGCACGGGGGTTAACGTAGTTGAAACCGTTAATTTCCGTGATTACACCACCTACGGAGTTGATAGAACCGTTAGGAGCGTGAGTCATGTATTCAGCCGCACGACGAACTTGCCAAGGCTGAACGTCGTTCTTCAGTTTGTCTAAATCCAAACCGTTGGGGCCACGGAGGGGTTCCAGCCAAGGGCCACGGAAATCCCAGAAGCGCATAGTTTCACCACCGAAGATGATTTCACCAGTGGGAGAGCGCATCAAGTATTTACCCAAACCAGTTGGGCCTTGAGCAGAACCGATGTTAGCACCTAAGCGTTGGTCACGCACCAAGAAGGTGAATGCTTGAGCTTGGGAAGCTTCCGCGTTAGTTGGGCCGTAAAATTCGCTGGGATAAACAGTATTGTTAAACCAGACAAAACAAGAAGCGATGAAACCCATCAGGGACAGAGCGCCCAAGCTGTAGGAGAGATAAGCTTCTCCAGACCAGATGAAAGCGCGACGCGCCCAACCGAAAGGCTTGGTGAGGATGTGCCAAATACCACCAGCAATACAAATCAAACCAATCCAGATGTGACCGCCGACCACATCTTCCAGGTTGTTGACGCTGATGATCCAGCCATCTCCACCGAAGGGAGACTTCGTTAAATAACCAAAGATGACAGCGGGGTTGAGTGTCGGGTTAGTGATAACACGAACATCACCACCACCAGGAGCCCAGGTATCATATAGCCCACCGAAGAAGACTGCCTTAGCCACCAGCAACAAAGCGCCAATGCCCAATACAATCAGGTGGAAACCTAGAATGGTGGTCATTTTGTTCTTGTCTTTCCAGTCATACCCGAAGAAACTGGAGTATTCTTCTAAGGTATCTGGGCCACGAACAGCGTGATAAATACCGCCTAAACCAAGAACAGCAGAGGAAATCAGGTGCAGTACACCAACCACAAAGTAGGGATAGGTGTTGATGACTTCACCACCGGGGCCAACACCCCAACCTTGGGTAGCCAAGTGAGGCAGCAGAATTAAGCCCTGTTCGTACATGGGCTTGTCTGGGGTAAAATGAGCGACTTCAAACAAAGTCATCGCTCCTGCCCAGAACACGATCAGACCAGCGTGGGCAACGTGAGCGCCCAGCAGTTTACCGGACAGGTTAATCAGACGGGCATTTCCAGCCCACCAGGCAAACCCGGATGATTCTTGGTCGCGATTTCCCGCAACCATAGAAGTATTAGAGAGCGTTACCACGCGGTAGAACCTCCTCAGGGAATACAAAGTGTTCGTGGGGTTGATCCGCCGGAGACATCCAAGCGCGGATGCCCTCGTTCAGAAGAATGTTCTTAGTATAGAAGGTTTCAAATTCCGGATCTTCAGCCGCCCGCAACTCTTGGGATACAAAGTCG